>CANPYB010000020.1 GCA_947587605.1 Candidatus Gastranaerophilales bacterium | reverse complement strand
AATTTTCCGTTTAAATTTGAATTGGCATACTTCAGCATGCCTGACAGTTTTGTTATAAAAGAATCAATATTTATATCGGAAATATTAAAATTCATAAGATGAACAATCTGCGCATTTGTATCATTTATTATTTTTGAAAATTCTTCATAATTTTTAGGGCAGTCAAAAAACATTATCTGCTGAGTATCTGAGGGAATATTATCCGCCGTAAATAGTTTATCGCTTACACTTTGAGGCAGGTTTAACTCCTTTTTTAATAATGTATTTTCAAGGAAAATACCTGTTGTTTTTTTTGTAGAACCTAAAAAATCCAAAACTTGGATTAATATATTTTTTTTATTTCTGTGATCCAGTATTTTAACGGCTAAATCTTCACTCTTTAATAAATCGCTTCTTATATCCGTTAAAATAAGCTGAATATTATCTTCACCGTTAAAATGATTAACGGAGGGAGAAAATAATATATCCAATTTTGAATTAACGGGTAATTTAAACTCACTCGTACTCCACTTTACGCATTCCAAAATATTTGAATTTTGTTTTGTTAAAAATAATTTTAAATGATTGGAATTTTGTCCCATAAACTTATATTCTTTAACAATTAAATCATTCATAACAAATAAAGGAGGAGGATTTCCCTCTCCAAAAGGCTGAAGTTTATTAATAATTTCTATATTTTCAATTGTTAAATCCTCGGGTTCCAAAAGCATATCTGCCATTATCGTTGAAGTATTAAAATCAACATCCTGCGTAAATTCTTCGATTGTTTTATTTAAAGCTGATTTAAAGGTTTCAAATTTTATTTTATTCTCGTCAAAAGAAAAACCCGCAGCCGATTTATGTCCGCCAAAGCCTTCAAAAAGCTCTTTATGCTGTGATAATATTGAATACACATCAACTCCGTTTATACTTCTTACGGAACACCTTATAATATTTGGAATATTCGGGTCGCGCGTCATTAAAAAAACAGGCTTATTATATGTTTCCGCAAGTTTTGAAGCTACAATCCCTATTATTCCGATATGCCAATTGTCATTAAGCAGAACAATGCTTCTTTTATTAGAGATTTTATCAGCTTCATATAAATTTTTTGCCTGATTAAAAGTTTCTTCGCATAGCTCCTGCCTTAAAGAATTAAGCTCATTTAATGTTTTAACGGCTTCATCAATAACATTTTCATCATCACTTATAAATAGATTTAAAGCAGTATAGGGGTTTTCAAGTCTGCCCGCAGCATTTATTCTCGGAACAACGGTAAACGCAATATTTTCGCAGGTCAATTTTGTTATATCTTTTAAACCTGCCGTCTGTAAGAGTTTTTGAATACCTTTATTTTTGCCCGCTCTTAAAAGTTCCAAGCCCATTTCAACAATTGAACGGTTTTCACCAATAAGCTCAACAACATCCCCAACTGTTCCAATGGCAGATACGGGCAGAATTTCATTAACAAACTCTTTTTTATCAAACATTTCTAACAATGCGCAAGCTAATTTTAGTGCAATCCCCGCACCTGATAATCTGTTTAAACTTTCTATTTCGTCTATCGGAACATCACTTTTAATTGAATTTTGAGCCTTAGGATTTATTATTGCATAAGCCTCGGGAAGCACCTCGCCTGCTTCATGGTGGTCGGTTATTATAACATCAGCTTTAAATCCCTTAGCAAAATTAACTTCCGTTATATTTGATATTCCGCAATCTACGGTAATTATAAGTTTTGATTTTCTCTTTGCAATAATATTAACCAGCGCTTTTGTATTAAGCCCGTGGCTTTCGCAGGTTCTATCGGGCAAATAATAATCAACCTTAGCGCCGATTTGTTTTAACGTTAAATACAAAACCGCAGTTGAGGTTATACCGTCAGCATCGAAATCACCGTATACCGTAATGTTTTCATTATTTTCCACTGCTGATTTTATTCTCTGCAGAGTCTTTTCCATATCAGAAAAAACATAAGGCGAGCAAAGAGGATTTTTTAAGGGATTTAAAAATCTTTGAATTTTATCCTTTGTGTCAATGCCTCTGTTTTGAAGTAAAACTGCAAGAATACGATTATTACCGCATTCTGCCGTAATATTTTCATCAATTTTTGTTTCCCTAATCTTCCAAACTTTGCGCAATTGCATTTAATTATCAGCGACCTTATTTTTTATCTTAAAAATCATCATTGTTATCATCAAAGAAGTTTTCGTTTTCAAGTTCTTTTTTGAGCTCCTCAACATCTTTATCTTCTTTTATTTTTTCGATAACAAGTTTTGCCATTTCTTTAGCAAGAATTTTTTGTGTTTCAGCTGGAGAATTTTGAAGCATATTAATAGCTGCGCGAACCGTTCTGTCTATATCATACCACCTTGAATTGGCGCGTGTATCCATACCTTCTTCAACTGCTTCAATTATTTCATTTACATCCGTATACTCACTGAATGCCAAATTATGTTCAACTATTATTTTAATAAGGTTTAAAGCAACCTTAATTTGAGTTTCATCATCAGAAGCCTCTAAAGTTTTCATTGACTTAGATAATATAGGGTCTTTATCATACCATCTTCTTTGCTGATTGTTGTATTCTTCGCGCATTAAGCACCTCTCTTCTTACTAACCGTTTTTAAATTTTACTCCGAAACCCGCATTAGGATAGCACCAGCTTATATTGTTTTTTTCGCATGCTATTTTACAGGCTCCGCACTCCAAACAATTTTCATATCTTATTGTCATTGTGCATTTTTTGTCATTCCACTCATAGACATCGGCGGGACATATATATGTGCAATATTTCTTACTGCAGCGCATACATACATCATCATCTACTGATAAATGACTTTCGTTTCCTTTATTATATTTTAAAAGTGATAATTTTTCATTAATGTTCATTTTTTTATACATTTCTCCAATGCAAATAGTGCAAACGGTAATGATTTAAATATTACTCCCGATTTTAACAGAGTTGATACAAACTTCCTGTATTTAGAGCGTTTAGCAATTCCGTCGGCATTTGTAAACATATCAAAAAACTCACAAGCTAATTCCGGATATAAAGATGTTATTGTTTTTATATGTTTTTTCATAAACGGTATCGTGTTTGCGTGAGTTTTTAAATCCTTATATATAATACTTTCTTTAATTTTTTTGTAATACAAAGAAAGCGTTGAAGCGGAGAAATCGCCTTTTTCCAATGCAAATATTGCGGTTTCGGCAGCAAGTTTTCCGCTGAGCATAGCAAGATTTGTGCCTTCCATGTGGATATTATCCACCATCATGGCAGCATCGCCAGCCAGCATAACTCTGTTATCATATATCTTCGGCATTGAATTAAATCCGCCCTCGGGTATTAAGTGAGCACTGTATTCAATTGATTCTCCGCCTTTTATATATTTTGCTATAGCACTGTGTTCTTTTATTTCCTCTAACAGTTCATAAGGCTTTAAATTGTGTTTCTTTAATTCATCAAGTCCAATACCGAAACCGATTGTAACGGTATCTTTATTTGTAAACATAAACCCTAAGGCAAGCATATCTTTAATCGGTCCGCCGATAAACTTACACCCGCAGCCCTCATTTTCACAAAGATTAAATCTGTTTTCTATTACGTCTTTATTTAATTTAATAACTTCTTTTACATTTAAAGTTACATCTTCATCTTTTATTTCTTTGCGAAGCCCCAATTGTTTTGCGAAAACGGAATTTACTCCGTCAGCTATGATAACAATATCAGCATAAAAATCTTCCAAGTCCGTTCTGATACCAACGACTTTGCCGTTTTCAATTAAAAGCTCCTTTACAAAAGTTTTAGGTGCATAATAAGCACCTGCTTCTTTTGCCTGCATAGCTGCCCAGTTATCCCACTTTGCTCTTGTAACGGTAAATGCTTTATATGATGCCTTAGACGGGTCATTGTAATCTATTTCAATGGATTTAGAGTCTGTCATCATTATAATTTTTTGCGTTGTTATATTTCTTTCAACAGGGGCATTTTCCCAAAAACGGGGGAATATTTCGGCAGTTTGTTTAGCATAAATACAGCCTCCGAACATATTTTTATCGCCCGCATTATCGCCTCTTTCAACAAGCAAGACTTCTTTTCCTGCTCTTGCAAGAGTAATTGCACTGCTTACACCGGCAGGTCCCGCACCTATAACTATAACTTCTACCTTATTATTTTCCATTTTTCCCCTGTTTGAGTATATTTTATTATACACTCATGAATTTGCTTATAGCAAGATTGATTAATATTGTAAAACTATTTGATTTAATACTTTGTGTATTTTAAACTAATATTATGATTAGGAATATTTTTATAACAACAATTTTATTATTATTTTGTACAATAAACGCACAAGCAAGAATTGATATAGTTTATCCGAGTGCAAATCAAGCAACAATTAATGCTCCGTCTACATATATCACGGGTAATACAAATAAAAATGCGTCTTTAACAATTAATTCCGAAAAAGTAAAACTGTGGGAGGGCGGAATTTTTGTTTATAATGTTCCGCTTGAATATGGAATTAATAAAATTAAGATAAAATCTATACACTCTGGTATTCGCGAAAATAGGGTCATTATTATTAAACGCAATAAACCCTCAGCAAAAACAATTGCAAAAACACCTGCTTATAAACAAAATACATTGGGTGTGTTATATGCAAAAACAATAAATGACAATTCCACAGTCAGAGAAAAACCGTCAAAGTCATCTCAAAGAGTTATTGACCTGCCGTCAAACGTAATATTATATCTTGACGGACAGCAAGGCGAATATTATAAAATACAGGAAAAAGGAAACAGACAATTTTGGATTCATAAATCAAATATAACAACACCTGTTGCACTTGCTAAAAGAATTACACCTCAAATAAAAAATATAAAATTTTATACGGATAAGAAATATGAATATTATAAATTTTACCTTACCCACCCGGTTTTATACACACTTAACCAACAGGGAAAATCAATAAATTTAACCATGTACGGGGTGAAAAATGAAAAAGGTGAAGATAACTATACATATACTATAAACTTTGACAGTCCGATTTTAGGCTATGACTGTTATTACGAAGATAATAATTTAATTTTCAGAAAAGCAAAACTTCCTGATTTTATTAATATTTCATCACCGCTTCAAGGAATAAAAATCTTTGTGGACGCCGGTCACGGCGGAACTGAAAAAGGCACTACGGGACCCGATAGAGTTTACGAAAAGAATATAAATCTTGATATAGCAAAAAATTTAATAAGAATGCTAAAAGAAGCGGGATCGGATGTTACATACTCAAGAATAACGGATAAAAACGTCGGATTACGTGAAAGAGTTAAAACCGCGAAAGATAATAATGTTTTAATATCAATAAGCATACATAACAACTCCCTGCCATACGGAGGAAATCCTTATTTGACACACGGAACAGAAGTTCACTATTATAATGAAAATGCTAAAGACCTTTCCTTGATAATAAAAACAAATTTGGCAAAAGATTTAAATATAAAAGACAACGGAATACATAAATCAAGTTTTGCTTTAACAAGACAAACAAATCCCGTTTCAGTCTTAGTTGAAGCCGCATATATGCAGTATCCCGAAGAATACATAAAATTAAAAAATCCGCAATTCAGAAAAGAAATTGCAAAATCAATAAAAAAGAGCCTTGAAGAATATATATTATCCCTAAATAAACAAATATGATATAATTTTTAAAACAATGTTGGAGAAAAAGATGAATTTAACCTTGGAATATACAAAAAAAATAATGGATGAAGTTCAAAACAATCATCCGAATGAGCCCGAATTTTTACAAGCGGTAAAAGAAGTTATAACAACAATAGAACCTGCAGTTAAACAGGAAGAAGAAATATACAAAAAAACCGCACTGCTTGAAAGACTTACAGAACCCGAAAGAATAATATCATTCAGAGTACCATGGGTTGATGATAAAGGGCAGGTGCAGGTAAATAGAGGCTACAGAGTTCAATTTAACGGTTCTCTCGGACCGTATAAGGGCGGATTAAGATTTCATCCGAGCGTAAATCAAAGTATAATGAAATTTTTAGCATTTGAGCAGGTATTTAAAAATGCCTTAACAGGTCTGCCCATAGGCGGAGGTAAAGGCGGAAGCGACTTCGACCCCAAAGGCAAATCTGATAACGAAATTATGAGTTTCTGCCAAAGTTTTATGAACGAACTGCAAAAACATATCGGGCAGGATATAGATGTCCCCGCAGGCGATATAGGTGTAGGAGGCAGAGAAATAGGATTTTTATTCGGACAATTCCGACGGATAAGAAACAGTTATGAAGCAGGTGTACTGACAGGTAAAGGGCTTGAATACGGCGGTTCTCTTGTCAGAAAAGAAGCAACCGGCTACGGATTAATGTATTTTATGCGGGAAATGCTGAATGCAAATAATATAAACCTGCAGGATAAAACGGCTATCATATCTGGTTCGGGCAATGTTGCCATATACGCTGCAGAAAAGGCAATGCAAATGGGCGTAAAAGTAATTGCAATGAGCGATTCTAACGGCTGTATCTATGATAACGACGGTATAAACCTTGACGTGATAAAAAGGATTAAAGAAGTTGAAAGAGGCAGAATTAAAGATTATCTGCAATCATGCCCGAATGCGAAATATTATGAAAACAATTCCGAAACTCAAGCTATATATAATATAAAGGCAGATATAGTTCTTCCTTGTGCTACACAAAATGATATAAATCTTGATTGCGCAAAACGCCTTGCCGAAAACGGAGTAATTGCCGTAGGGGAGGGCGCAAATATGCCCTGCACTATTGAAGCGGCTAATTATTTTATTGAACAAGGAATACTGCTTGCACCTGCAAAAGCTGCAAATGCAGGCGGAGTAGCGACATCCGCGCTTGAGATGAGCCAAAATTCAATGAGATACTTCTGGTCTTTTGAAGAAGTTGATAATAAACTTGAAAATATTATGATTAATATTTTTAAAATGTGCCAACAAGCAGCTCAAAAGTATAGCTGTCCTAAAAACTACATTGCGGGAGCTAACCTTGCGGCATTTAAAAAAGTCTCTGACGCAATGATTGCACAAGGGATAATCTAAGTATTAAAGACGAAACCTAATCTTCGGTTTCGTCTTCAAGTTCTTCTATATATTCAGCAATTTTATTAAATTCGGCATCATCTTCAATAACTTCAAACGAAAATTCTTCACCGTCTTTTTTAAGACGCATAACAAGTATTTCACCCTCATCGCTGTCTTTATCGGCGGTAGGCAGTAAAAGCGCATATTCAACATCATCGACGGTAACAATATCAAGTAATTCAAAAGTTACTTTGTTTCCGTCTTCATCTGTCGTTTCAATTAACTGTTCATTTTGATTTGTCATATTAACTCACTTTCTGTCAAGATATTGTTGTAATATAATACAGGCACTTTTTAAATCCACAAGTTGTTTATTTTTTGTATATTTCCTGCCTGTTTGAGAGAGAATATACTCAGCCTGTCTGCTTGTTAGACGTTCGTCTTCAAATATAATTTCATATTCACTTTCAAAATTTTTAGCAAAATCAATGCAGTCCTGCGCTTGTTCTCCTATTGTATTATTCATATTTTTTGGCAGTCCCGCTACTATTTTTTTAACATTGTTATCTTTACAAATTTGTTTGATTTTTTCAATTGCTGACTTTTCGGGCTCTCTGGGTATAGTTTCTACAGGGTGCGCTATAATCCCCATTACATCGCTCATTGCAATTCCTATTCTCTTTTTTCCTATATCAAGCCCTACTATTTTATCCATTCATCCAATTGCTTTCCAAAATTTTAAGTATTTCATTCAGCTTATTTTCACTGTAATTGCTTTCTTCCTGCGCCTTTTTTCTAAATATATTTACGGTTAATTTTTTATCCTTAATATTATCTTTTAGCATATAGAAATGATTAAATACACTTCTTTCAAGCAAAATCGACTTAAATAAATTAAACATTTCATCATTTTTTAAAATATATAAGAATTTTGAAGCATCATCCGTTTTTGAATTGCAATCCAAAATATAAATTAAGTTAATTAGTCTTTCTCTCCATATTAAATCATAATCTTTATCAAAAATTTTATGCTGGGTTTGAATTAACATTTCGTTTATTTTATTTATGTCATAAACATCAAGATTATAAATATTTTCCGTAAACTGTTTTAATTCGGAAGAATTTGAAGCGGTTAAAAACCACCTGTATGTATATTCCTTAGTTAAAACATTAAAAACATCATCATTTTTAACGGAATTTGCAGTTAAGTGGGAAATACAATCTTTAAGAGGTTTATCAAGTGTTTTAATATCATTAATTATTACATTCCAGCAGATAAATTCATAAGGCAGAGTGCGTTTTAGTTTTTTTGAAAGTTCAAATGCCTCGTTAATTCTTGATTTTACGTATTCTGCCGAAACACAGTATTTACCCTCTGATTTAAAAAACTTAGAAGTTATTTTTATAAATTCTTCCTTTGAAATATTATAAAAGCCGAAATTGTCCACAATACCCGACATATCATTAATGACAACTGCAGAAAATGTATATTTATTATTATCTGACACTCTTGAGCTTAACAATGCCTGATTACCGCTTCCGTCAGGGATTGTAGAATAAAATTCCGCCGGCTTCAAATTTTTTACAAGATTTTTAAAATATTCGCACGCCTTTATTTCATCAGCACCCGCAAGACGAAGTTTTTTTAACGCAATATTGCAGGCTTGAATTATTTTATCATTATTTGAAATTTCGGATAAATATTTAATCGGAGCAATCGCAACTGACGACTTTGAGTCACTTAATATATCAATCGCTATAAGTTTTATTTCGTCCTCAAAGTCAGAATATAATATCGGATAAACAATATTAGCGAGAGCATCTCCGTGATAATCATCATTTAAAGAATTTAACAGGATTTTTTTATCATTGAAAGGAATAGTATACAAAAAATCCAGAAAATCAAGCATTGATTCGGGATTAACACTTGCAGTATCAAGTAGTTTACGTGTTTCCATATCAATAACTTCTTCGGGATTATCAAAATATTGAGGGATTATGTCATTGGTACTTTTAGCATCAACAACTCTCATAAGCTGCACTATTTTATACTTTGCTTCATCGGAATAATTAGCGGACTGCAACATTTCAAATAATTTTTCAGTTATTAATTCTTTGTTTATCAGCGCATTTATTAAACAAGCGCAAAACATACACTCGTTTTCATTTAACTTAATATACTCTTTAATAAACATATCAAAAAGAGCAGTTTTATCTTCAATAACATTAAGTTCTTCAACAAACTTTAAAAACAACTTTTCATTATAATCCGCAGAAGATTTAATTTCAGATATAACAGCAAGCAATTTAGCTCTGATTTGCAGTTTTGATAATTCTGCCATTACTTAATTTTGCTCCAAAAAATATCCAGAATTTTTTGTGCCTCGCTGGAGGGAAGTCTATCCTCCAATATAAGATATTGAACAGCAATCATGGTACATTCGGAGCAAATATTTACCCCGGGACCTTGAACCATTTTAACTACTTGAGTATTTGGTCTGCCGCAAAAACTGCAATATACAGGCTCTTTAGCTTGAGTTTTTTCTTCTTTAACCGGTTCTTTTGCCTTATTTCTTGCACTTTTTAATGATACTATTTTTTCCGAATCGCTCATAATTGATTATCTCTTTTACATTAACTACATCAAATATTGTATACTATTTTAAAAATATTGCAAAATTTTCATTTTGCGTTTATAGTGTAGAAAGCAAATAGGGGAGATTTGATGAAAAAAGTACTGTTATTGTTTACAGTCTTGATTGTATCGGTAATGACAACGGCCTGCATTAATAATTTAGCGATACAAGAACTTAATAATAAAGCTGCAGCATACATGGATAAAGGTGATACGGAAACTGCAATATGCAGATTAAAATCCAGCCTTGATTTAGATGATGAAGTTTATCAAACTCACTACAATTTAGCTGTTGCTTATAACAATGTTAATGAATATGAGAATTCCATAGAAGAATGTAAAAAAGTTTTGGAATTAAAACCCGATTTTTATGACGCATACTACACAATGGCGGTTGCAAAAGAAGCTGCTGCATATAATGCTATAAATAAAGAAGATTTAACTCAAGATGATATTAATACGTTTAATAATCTTGCGCAAGAGGCTGTTGATACTTATAACGAATACCTTGTTAAAAAAATTGACGCTGAAGATACGGAACAAATCAATAATAAAATCAACGAGTTAAACGAAAAAATAAAAGAATACACTCAAATATACGAAAAAACAAATCAACAAATACAAACTCAAACATCACAAGAAGCAGGTGCAGAAAACACACAAACCGAAAACGGAGCTTTAGTGCAATAAAAAATGTTTAAATCTCCGGGTCATATTGCTTTTACAATAGGTTCAGTTGATGTTCATTATTACGGAATTATTATGGCTCTGTCTATTTTAGCAGGCATTTTTATCGTTTTATTTTTAAAAAAGAAGTATTATAAAGACATTGAAACGGACACAATACTTGATATATCATTTCTCTTAATTGTATTCGGAATATTATCTGCCAGATTATACTACGTAATAATGGATTATAAGTATTTTTTAAATAACCCTTCGGAGATATTTGCGATATGGAACGGAGGAATATCAATCCACGGTGCAATAATAGGGGGAATTATTGCGGGATTGTGGTATGCAAAAGAAAACGGATTAAAATTTCTGCGCTATGCCGATTTATTCATGCCCGGTGTTATAATAGGGCAGGCAATAGGCAGGTGGGGGAATTTTTTTAATTCCGAAGCATTCGGACTTCCTGCAAATGTGCCTTGGAAAGTATACATTCCTTACGGATTAAGACCAATCGAATATAGAAATTACGAGTATTTTCATCCCGCGTTTTTATATGAATCCATATTAGATTTAATAATATTTTTCATTTTGTTAACTGTTTTAAAAATAAACTATGATAAAGGAAAAGACGGAACAGTATTTTTTTCATACCTTGTGTTATATTCAATTGTAAGAATAAATATAGAAACTATAAGAGTTGACAGTGTATTAAATATTTCGAACCTGCATATAGCACATATTGCCGCAATAATATTAATGTTTATCGGATGTTGCGGACTCTATATAATTTCCAATAAAAAAAATTTATGATATATAATATAGGAATGAAGAAAAAATATATTTGGCTGACGGAAATACTATTATGGCTGTTGATTTTATCGGCAGGATTTTATTATTTCATTTATGAATCATCCATAAAAGAAAATGCAAAAAACACATATTATATTTTTGTGGATGACGCAGCGGGAATGATAAAAGGTTCAAGTGTCAGATTAATGGGAATAGATATAGGTTATGTAAGAGACGTTAAAATTTTTGATAACAAAGTATTTATCTCATTTTTAGTAACAAAAGAGGGAATAAAATTACCAAAGCGCGCAATTGCCTCAATAGAGTTTTACGGGCTGGGCGGTTCTACTTCCATGGAGTTAACTCCCGATTTATCGGAAAATGAGGAAGCTGGAGAAATAATAAAAAAAGGAAAATCATACAGAGTTCAAGATTTTTGGAACGGGCAGGTTGCCGTTGCAGATGTAATGATTAATATATACGGAAGTTTCGGCAGAATGGCAAAAAAGACCGATTTGGTTAATCATAAAGATATGTTTAAACAAAGTAAATTAATACGGGAAATAAATGAAAAAACAGGGCAGGTTAACTCAGCTCAATCGGTAATAATATATAAAATGACGGAAAATATGCTTAATCATACTCCGGAATTACCGCCATTACCTTTTGAAGCAGATGAACAAAACGGGGAATATGGAAATGAATAAATATAAAAATGTATACGAAATTAATCATCCTCTTTGCAGTCATAATTTAAGCATAATAAGGGATAAATCAACAACGGCGGAAGTATTCAGAAACGCAATAAAAAGAATAACTTACTTATTATTTTATAAAGCAACAGAGGACTTGGAACTTGAAGACTGCAATATTACAACACCGCTTGAAAACTGTACCTGCAAAAGGTTAAGCAGTAAAAAAGAAATAATAATCGCACCGATTTTGCGTGCGGGATTAATATTTTCGGATATTGCAAATGAAATAATGCCGTACGCTACTGTCAGACATATAGGAATGTACCGCGACGAGGAAACTTTAACCCCCGTATGGTATTACAATAAAATTCCTATAGAATTTGAAAATCCCGAAGATACAACGGTATTAATACTTGACCCTATGCTTGCAACAGGCAATTCTGCATTGGAGGCAATAAAATTATTTGTCAATAAAAAAGTACCTCAAAAAAATATAAGATTTATAAGTTTAATAAGCGCACCCGAGGGATTAGAAAAAGTTACAAGCACATACAAAGATGTTAAAATAATAACCGCAAGCATAGATAATTGCTTAAATCAAAACGGATACATACGTCCTGGGCTTGGAGATGCGGGCGACAGAATATTTAACACGGTTGAAAATTAATGTTTTATTTTGATAACTTTAAAGGAAAAAAAATATTAAAATCAACTCTATTGAGTGATTGTGATTGTTTTTTCACAACAAGAGAATTTGTACTGACAAAAGGTTCAAGGGAAGATTTAGCGTCTGCTGCAGAAGAAAACAGAAATCTGCTGAAATCATCACTTGGCGCCGTTGAAATTGTAACCGCTAAACAAACTCACAGCGATAATATTGCAATCGTTGAAAAAAACAAATACTTTTATGATAACACCGACTCCTTAATATCCGATTTAGAAAATTCTTTAATGATATTAAATTATGCAGACTGCGTACCCGTAATTTTATACAGCAAAAAGAATAACGCAGGCGCGCTTATTCATGCCGGCTGGAGAGGTACAGCAAGTGAAATAGCACTAAAAACATCATTAAAAATGCAAAAGGAATTAAATATAAAAGCAGAAGATATAACGGCACTAATCGGCCCTGCCATAGATATCTGCTGTTTTGAAACGGATGAGGATGTATTTAAAAAACTTATAAAAAATGAAGCTGATACAAAATTTTATAAAAAGAAAGAAAATAAATATTTTATAGATTTAAAATTATTAAACTGTGACCAATTGGAAAAAACAGGAATAAAAAATATAGACATTTGCAGGTATTGCACATGCTGTATGTCTGATATATTTTTTTCATACAGGAAAGAAAAAGGTATGACGGCAAGACATTCTGCCGTATTAAAAATAAAAGGGGATAAAAAATGTCAGTAATAGAAAAATTAGCCGTTATTTCAGATACAATAACAAAATTAATGAATTTTACATTAAATGATGAAACCGTAAAACCCGATTTCGACGAATACCTAAAAGCGGTAGCAGGAGCAAGAAATAATCTGCAAGCGTCAATGATTCCATATATATTTGAAAGAAGATTAACAAAAGAACGCAAAACAATCTTAGAGCTATACAAAGAAAAAAATACTGATATAACAAAAGAAGAAAAATCAATAATAGAAGCATTATCAAAAACAATGTCATCCGTATATGAAGTAAGACGCGTATTAAGCAACGGATTTGAACTTTATAATTTGATAAACGAAAAAACTTATAAAGTATTATCTTTAGTAAAGATGAATAATTTTAGAGGAATAACCCCCGGACAGTTTGCTATATGCAGAATATTTCCAATGAACGAAGAATATTTCCTGCTTGAAGTATCTAACGTAGTATCAAGCATAAATAAAGATGAAATATATAAGTATGCAATAGCAAAAATAATAGAAAAACCCGAAGAAGCATACGAGGGAAATCAAAAAAAACAAGAATTAATAGAAAATATCGTAAAAGATTTCGGGAAAAAATTTCTTGAATGCTTCGGCTCTGATGAAGTAATCACAACAAATATATATGCCGATAATTTGATAAATATATTTAACGCATACTGCGAGGGAGGCGAAAAACCCGATAAAAAAGAAATAGAGGCTAATATAAAGCAGGTAGAACATAACAGATACTTTACCGTTTCTGATTTTAAAAATTCCTACTCCGATTTTATGGAAAAATCACTTGAGGGATTTTCATCTCACTCTGCCACATACGATATCGGAATTATATACGATAAAGAATTAGGACTTTTTGTACTCCCGTTTTATCAGACATTTTGCAAAATATACGAAGAAGAAGATTATAAAACAGTCCAAGGCTATAAAGACTGCGTAAAAAATTTCTTGGAAAATGACAAAGTAAATGCAAATATAATAAAACGCACGGCAGCAAAATATCCAAATTTTACGGATAGAACAAACGAAATTTTACAAACCAAATACACATTAGAAGAACTTTTAAATTACTATAAAGCAGATACCGTAGAAAAGAAAGTGTATTCATCAGCAAGCGTATTATATGCCTCAAAAGTTTTTGAACAAATGATGAAAAGCGTAACTGTAAAAGAAGAACAAAAACCCAAAGAGGGCATAGACTACTCACACGTAGGCAGAAATGATAAATGCCCTTGCGGAAGCGGAAAAAAATATAAAAACTGCTGTATGCCGAAAGAATAAATTTTTAATCGGAAAAAGTTTTACAATACTTTTTAATCAAACATTCACTGCAGTTAGGTTTAGTCGGCTTGCATACATTCTGTCCGAGCGTCACGAACAGAGTATTAATTTCACTCCAGCAGTTTTCGGGCAGATTATTTTTAAGTGCGAATTCGGTTTCTTCGGGCTCTTTTGTACACACAAGCCCGAGCCTGTTTGAAATGCGGTGAACATGAACATCAACGCAGATACTCGGCAGCCCGTAGCCCTTTGATTGAACCAAATTAGCCGTTTTTCTGCCTACTCCTTTAAATTTTATAAGTTCTTCAATCTCTTTAGGAACTATACTGTTATGCTTATAATAAAGCTCATTAGCAATATCTAATATTTGTTTAGCCTTATTTTTATAAAATCCTACAGGATAAATAGCCTTCTCTAAATCTTCAAGTTTAACATTTAAAAAATCCTTGGGAGTTCTGCCCAGTTTAAGCATTCTCATTGTCGCGGGATAGGTTGTTTTATCATTTGTTCTTAACGATAAAATACAGGCAATTAAAACAATGAACGGATTATGAATATCCTCCATAAACTTAACGAACTCAGTTTGGGGCAAATTCATTTTCTTAATTCCGCTAATTATTTGCTTAAAATTCTTAATCATAAAATGATTTTAATTCTAATATTAAAAATTGTAAATTTTTTTTTATAAATTCTAAAGTTTTAACTTAAATTATCCGAATAAAAAAATAAACAATAAAAATATAGGAAAGGAGTCACTATGTTAATAAATAACAATTTTAGGATGGTAACAATTGATGATGGAAGCAAGGGTACAAATGCAAGTAAGAATCCTCCTGCAGTTAAAAATACTAAAAAAGTTGAAAACAATAAACCTTCAAATAATACAGGAACAACACAGAAAGCTAAAGAGGAAACAAAAAAATTAACACAAGAATCGGATAAATTTACACCTCAAAATCAAACTCCAAAAACAGACGAAGCAAAAAATGCAGAATTGGCAAAAAAAATAGAAGATATAGAAAAAGAATTGGAGAAATTTGCATCAAAAAAACAGACTAAAGAAGCAAATAAACCGGAAGAAACAGAAGAAGCACAAAGAGCAAGATTAGCCAGAGAAATAGCAGAAATAGAACAAAAACAACAAATAGCAGAAGAAGAAAAAGTAACAAAAATAGCAGAAATAAATAAAAGAATAGCAGAGGTAGATGAAAAATTAAAAGAAGCAAACTACGTTGCTAAAAATGCCGCAATAAAAGCCGAAAAAGCAAGAGAAGAAGCAGAAGAAGCTAAAAACGCTAAAAAAACCGAAAAAATAAAAAAAGAAAAAGAAGCTGCAGAAGCCGAGGAAGAAGCAAATGAAAAAGCAGAAGAAGCAGCAGAGTTAATAAAAGAAAAGGAAGATTTACAAAAAGAAGTACTAAAAATAAGAAAATTACCATTATCAAATATAGCACAGATGATAAGAGGAGGGGATTCTGAGGAAGAATGGAGACAATACATGCCGGAAGTAATTTATATTGGTCTGAAGCCTGTTCTTTCATCTTCTCTAACTCCTGATGAAATAGTGAAATATGTAAATAATACATCGAATGCAACAGAAGAAAAGACAAAGTCTAAATTTAGCCTTGAATTTTGATAAAAGTAAAAAATATAATATTCCCTCATCACAATGAGGGAATATTTTTTATTAAAAATACTTAAGTCATAATGTTAAATAAATTATTGTGGAAGTAAATTAAATTTTAATTCTAATATTAAAAATTGTAAATTTTTTTTATAAATTCTAAAGTTTTAACTTAAATTATCCGAATAACAAATTAAATAATAAAATACTTGAAAGGAGTCCTAATGTACGTAAACGGGAATTATCAATTTTTATCAATTGATGGAAACAGCGGAGATGTAAATAATTCACAAAAGAAAGAGTCAATTAAAGATGATACAACCACCATTTTTAAGGACATGAAACCAAAAAAGAATGAAAATGATGACAATTCAACAAATCAATTAAACGATTTATATACAAAATTATCAAATGCAGCATCGGAAGAAGAATCCGAGGCAATCCGTGCTGAAATTAAATCTACGTTAGACGAATATAACTATGATGATGATGAAATATTAGAAAGTTTATTTGCTCAAAGTGAAAGTATAAGACAATCGTATACTAACAATATTGAAAAATTAAAAAAAGACTTTAATTCAGCAGTCGGTTCAGACGCTAAAGAGACAATACAGGCTCAAATCCAAGAACTTGAAGCAAGAATGCAGCAAAAAACAAATGAGATTGAAATAGAAAAATTCAATTATTATAATATTCTTCCGGATGACAAAACAGAAGTATTAAGTAATTTATATAAAGAAATATCTAAAGCAACTACAGATTCTGATAGAGATAGATTACAAGATGAAATTAAAAACAAAATTAATGAATATGGTATAACAGGTAAATCCAAAGCAATATGCTTAGAAACATTACAATACGGATTAAATGTTTCATATAGTTCAAATGAGGCAAACTTATACAGAGAATTATCTTGCGCAGATAGTGACGAAGCAAAAGAAATGTTAAAATCAGCTATAAAAAGCAATGAAAATAAAAGGATTATGAGCCTATATGATATTGATTTTGAAATTATAAATGCAAAAAGCACTTTACCTGACAATAAAAAAAATGAATTATCAAATAAATATTATGAATTGTCAAATGCAAAAAATGAAGAAGAAAGACAAGCTATAAGAGCGGAAATTAATTATCTGCAAAATAAATTCGGATTGAATAAGGATGAATCATTACTATGTATACAGGCACAAGCTATCGCAACGGATACATCCTTTAGAAATGAATTGAGCAGTTTATATGAAGACCTATCAAATTGCAATTCCGCTCAAGCAAGAGAGAGAATAAATGCAGAAATAAAGGCGAAATATGATAACTATAATAACGAAACAAAAGATTTAAACATTCAATATTACCAAAATAAAACTACCCTTACAAGTAAAAAATCCGGAGAAATTGCCGATTTATGCAGAGATTACATACAAGCAAACGGTAAAGGAGCAAAATTAGCTATAAATGCAAAGATAAGGGAGTTTATTGCATCAAATAATATTTCCGGAGAAGAATTAACCTTATTAAATAATTTATTACAATCGATAAGGTAAAACAAACAAAATTATTAAAAAAATCCCTTATTATAAAATATAAGGGATTTTTGTTATAATCATTTTGTTCAATATTTGTTTATTGTAAAATAAAAGCGAAGAGTGGAAAAGGGAGCAGAATATGTTTGAAAATTATTTTTCTCAAAGGATAAAAAACACACCGTCATCATTTATAAGAGAAATATTAAAAGTAACGCAAAAACCCGAAATAATTTCATTTGCGGGCGGACTGCCAAACCCTATTTCTTTTCCGCAGGAAGAATTAAAAATATCAATGAACAGAATTGCCGATAATTTCGGAGCAAAAATATATCAATATTCAACAACAATGGGATTAGACAGTTTAAGGCAGTTTATAGTTGACCGTTATAAACGAATTTGGGGAATGGATATAACTGTTGATAACGTAATCATAACTACAGGTTCGCAGCAGGCATTGGATTTAATCGGAAAAGTTTTTATAAATGACGGAGATAAAGTACTTGTGGAAAAACCGTCATACTTAGGTTTATTGCAGGCATTTTGCATGTACAGGGCTGATTTTGTTCAATCCAAATTAAATGACGACGGACTTGATATTGAAGATTTAAAAAACAATATAAAAACATACAAGCCAAAACTTGCTTATTTAATCCCGAATTTTCAAAATCCGACGGGGTTAACTTATACGGCTGAAAACAGAAAAAAGGTTTTTGAAGTTATAAAAGATGAAAATTTAATCTTAATTCAAGATGACCCATACGGTGAATTAAGATTTGAAGACGGCGAGAGAATACCTTATATCGGATTAAACGAAAGCGAAAAAAATATATATTTAGGGTCATTCTCTAAAATAGTAACCCCCGGGATGAGGCTCGGTTACATCATTGCAAATAAAGAAATCATTAAAATGATAGAAACGGCAAAACAAGCGTCAGACCTGCATTCAAATATATTCGGACAATATTTGATTTCAGATTATCTTCATAACAATGACCTTGATAAGCATATTGAAAAAATTAAAAAATTATATAAGTCACAAGCAAGTGCAATGGTAGGCGCAATGGAAGAATACTTCCCAAAAACGGTTAAATTTACTCATCCTAAAGGCGGAATGTTCACCTGGGTAACAATACAAGAGGGTAAATCGGTAACGGATTTATTTGATAAAGCAATAGCTAAAAAGGTAGCATTTGTTCCGGGACACCCGTTCTATGTCAATCCGCAAAATGTAAATACATTAAGATTAAATTATACAAATGCGGATGAAGAAACAATTAAAATAGGTATACAGCGTCTGGCACAAGCATTAACCGAAGTATAAAATAAATGCCGTAAAATAAGTTAATAATTACCGACTTTTTAATTTTGGTAATACAATATAAAAAGAGAGGTAGTTATTAAATGAAAGATATAATAATAAAAATAACGGGGACTTCGGGGCAGGGAATAATAAGCTCGGGAGACATATTATCCTACGCAACGGCAAGAAAAGGCTATTACGTTACAACATACAGAGCATTTCCCTCTGAAATAAGAGGTGACGGAAAGTGCTATTACACATTAAGAATAAGCGAACATAAAGCCCTTACCGCAACAGGCGAAACTGACATATTAGTATGCCTTGACACAGATACTATTTTTGAGGGAATAGAAAAAATCAAAAAGGGCGGAGTTCTCATCTATGACAGCAACTTACAAATAGAAAATATACCAAACCGCAGTGATATCGTAATATATCCTGTACCTCTGGGCGAAATAGCGAAAGAAACAGGTTCGGAGCGTTCAAGGAATATGGTTGCCCTCGGCATGGTTGTAGGCATTTTAAACAACCTGCATTTGGAAGAACAAATTTTAAAAGATATTGAATTAAGATATAAAGCAAAAGCAAAAGAAATAATAGAAACAAATAAAAATGCTTTAAATGCGGGCTTAAAATACTCAAAAGCAAGTCTGACAAGAACAGATAAATACAGCGAAGTAAATATGCAATCAAGCGGAGCTAAGCTGATAATGTCAGGTAATGAAGCAATCGGACTTGCCGCTATAACTGCAGGATGCAGATTTTTTGCAGGATATCCTATTACACCCGCAACGGAAATAATGGAATG
>CANPYB010000019.1 GCA_947587605.1 Candidatus Gastranaerophilales bacterium | reverse complement strand
GCATTAATTTTTTGAACCCCGTGTTCTTCAGCAAGATACACCTTACTGTCACGCGGGATTGATATTGCATTTACACTTTTTCCGTGTGTATCAATACTTAAAATAATCATTGTATCAGAACGGACTCCCGAAAACGGAAGCGTATCAGGCCCGTTAGAATCTACTCCCAATAACAGTATATTTTGATATCTGCTGAGCATGTTTAAATTAAATTTTGTCGGCGTTAAATCAGATTTATTATTTAATCTTCCCACCCCCGCATTTTTATTGAAAAGATTTTCAAAAACAGAAACCATATTTTCATAGTTATCAATTAAAAACATAACAAAATAAGTAACAATTACAACAACAAAGGTTAATAATACCAATCTTAAAGTAATTATAAATTTACTTTTATTAGATTCATCCTGTTCTCTGTATTTTAAAAATACACTGTATTGTTCGTCTTTATCTTTTAGTTCTGTCATTATTTAGTCCTGTTTATCCTGTAATATTTTACTTCAAATATACTAAAAAAAGTACATAGTATAGACGGGTATTCAAAATTAATCTGTTGAATATACTCTCTTTTTATGATTTTATAAAAATATGAATAAAAATGAAATAGTCCAAAATGCCGAATTTAAAGTTAAACAATACTTTGATAGGGTTGACGAAATAAAAGAATACAATCAGGAAAAAGTACTAAAAGCCTTTATTGACAATAAAATAGGGCTTGAACATTTTGCGTCGGTATCGGGCTACGGGCATGATGATATGGGGCGGGAAGCCTTAGATAAAGTATTTGCGCACGTATTTAAGGCTGAAAAAGCTGTTGTAAGAAATCATTTTGTATCGGGAACACACACTTTAGCCTGCTGTTTATTCGGCAATCTGCGATATGGTGAAAAGCTGATATCGCTTGCAGGTGCGCCTTATGACACAATGGAAGAAGTAATTGGAAAACGAGGCGATAAAAGAGCTTCTTTAATCGGACACGGCGTTTTATATGATGAAGTTGATTTAATTAATAATATGGATGTCGATTTTGAGGGGATTAAAAATAAAGTCGATAAATCAACAAAAATGGTTTTAATACAGCGTTCAAGAGGATATTCTCTTAGAAAGTCATTGAATATAGATACAATCAAAAAAATGATAGAGATAGTAAAAAGCAAAAATCCGGATTGTATTTGTTTTGTAGATAACTGCTACGGCGAATTTACCGAAAAATTAGAGCCTTTAGAGGTTGGAGCGGATTTAATTGCAGGTTCGCTTATAAAAAACCCGGGAGGCGGAATTGTAGAAGCGGGCGGATATATAGCGGGAAAAGAAGAATATGTTAATCAAGCCGCATACAGGTTAACAGCCCCGGGGATAGGTGCAGAAGGCGGTGCTATGCTAAACCAGTTAAGATTAATATTTCAAGGACTATTTATGGCCCCCTCAATTGTATCCGAAGCAGTAAAAGGTGCAATACTTGCCTCGCAAGTATTTGAGGATATAGGTTTTATCTCAACTCCAAAACCGAACGAACTTCGAACGGATATAATTCAAACAATAAAATTTGGCGCGCCCGAACCTTTAATTGAATTTTGTAAAACACTTCAAAGTTTCTCGCCTGTTGAATCCTATTTAACCCCCGTACCCGATGAAGTTCCGGGGTATGATAATAAATTAATTATGGCGGGCGGTTCATTTATAGAAGGCTCAACAATAGAACTATCCGCAGACGGCCCTGTCAGAGAACCTTATGCAGCTTACATGCAGGGCGGGTTAAATTATGCGCACATTAAAATCGCTTTAAAAGGTATTGTTGAAAAGTTAGTTAATTAACAGCAGCATATCCTTCATCAAGCGCTTTTATATTACCGTCAAGCATTGAAGCCTTTTTGCCTGTCAGTTTTTTCTTCATCGCATTTATTATGTTTTCCTTTGATATGAAAGGAAAAACCTTTAAAAAAGCACCTAATGAAACTATATTTGCCATTTTCTCATGTCCCGAATTATGCGCAATATCAGTCATAGGAACAAACTTATATGTTATATCATTTCTGCTTGGAGCTGATTTTACAAGTGATGAGTTAACAATCATTACTCCGCCTGATTTAATTTTCTTTTCAAATCTTTCAAAAGAAGGCCCGTTCAGCGCAATAACATTTTGCGGAGTTTCAACATAAGCACAGGCAACTTCATCATCAGAAACGCAAACGGTACAATTAACCGTTCCGCCTCTCATTTCAGCACCGTAAGCAGGTGTCCATGTACAGTTTAAACCGTGATTCATGGCAGCTTCCGCCAATAATTGACCGATAAATAATACTCCTTGTCCGCCAAATCCTGCTATTAATACGTTTGAATCCATTATAGCGCCTCACTGACTTTATCTTTATATACCCCGGGTTTAAATACCTCTGACATTTCACCGCGAACCCTTGCATGAGCTTCTTGCGGGGTCATTTTCCAGTTTGTCGGGCATGTTGAGAGTATTTCTATAAATCCCGTTCCCAAGCCTTTTATTTGAGCTTCAAATGCCTTTTTAATACATTTTTTAGCATTCATAATAGCTGCGGGGCTGTCCAATGTAACCCTTGCAACATAAGCAGTTCCGTCAACTTCTTTTAAGATTTCCGATATTTTTAAGGGATACCCCGATAACTCTGCTTTTCTTCCGCTTGTTGTTGTTGTTGTAACCTGTCCGATTAAAGTTGTAGGACCTGCCTGTCCGCCGGTCATACCGTATGTTGTATTATTTATACAAATAGCGGTAACTTTTTCACCCCTTGTCATGGCATGTATCGTTTCAGCCAGACCAATTGAAGCCAAATCTCCGTCGCCTTGATATGTAAATACAATTTTATCGGGTTTAGAGCGTTTAACTCCCGTGGCTGCCGCCATTGAACGTCCATGCGGTGCTTCTACAATATCCACATTAAAAAAGTCGTAAGAAAATACACTGCAACCGACAGAGGCAATCCCGATAGTTTTTTCTCTGACTCCAAGTTCATCAAGCACTTCTGCCACAAGTTTTACCGCTGTTCCGTGGTCACACCCCGGACAAAACGATATCTTAAAATCATCTTTTATTGAATCGGGTTTTTTATATACAAGCTGTTCCATATTTTTTCTCTACTATTTCTTTGTATACATTTTCTATTTGTTTATATATTTCTTCAACAGTCATCATAACCCCTGCAGGTCTGCCGTAGAATTTAACGGGGATTGTTAAAGCACAATTTGCGATACTTGCTTTAATATCTTGAAGCATTTGCCCGCAGTTAAGTTCAATATCCAAAATACCGTCTACTTTTTGAGCAATTTCCGCTACCAGTTTTTCGGGGAACGGATTTAACATAATCGGTCTGAATAAACCTACCTTAAGTCCGTTTTTTCTGGCTAATTTAACTGCAGCTTTCGCAATTCTTGCAATACTTCCGAATGCCGTAATAACAAGTTTTGCACCCTCTGTTTCATATTTTTCAAAAATATTTTCATTTTCCAAAATTTTATTATATTTTTCAAAAATCTTAACAACTCTTTTACGAAGCGCCTCTTGTTCACGCTCAATAGAAGCAATAAATCTGGGCTTTCTATCCTTAGCCCCGTCTAATGCCCAATCTGATTGGTCAATTTCTTCATAAGGGTATTCACCAATAACCGCAGGCTCCATAGTTTGACCTATCATCCCGTCAGCTAAAAGACAAACAGGCGTTCTGTATTTTTGAGAAACATAAAAACATTTATAAGTAAGGTCAACACATTCCTGCACACTTGCGGGAGCATAAGTAACAATTTTATAATCACCGTTTCCGCCGCCTTTTGTCGCTTGATAATAATCACCTTGCGAGGGGTAAATATATCCTAACCCCGGTCCGCCGCGCATAACACTAACAAGTACGCACGGTATTTCATCGCCCGCTATAAATGACAAGCCCTCTTGCATAAGTGCTACGGCACATGAGGAAGACGATGTCATCGCCTTAACACCCGTAGACCCTGCACCAAGAACCATATTTATTGCTGCAACTTCGCTTTCGGCTGCAACATAAGCCCTGCCAAGTTCAGGCATTTTTGTACTTAAATATTCTCCTATCTCGCTTTGAGGCGTAATAGGATATCCGAAATAACTTTGACAACCCGCTTCAACAGCAGCCTGTGCAATAGCATAATTACCTTTTAAAAGCTGTTTCTCTCTTTTCATTTGTATACCTTTTCAATTGCAATATCCGGACAAACTCTTGCACACATTGCGCAGCCTATACATTCTTCCGGTTTATCTGCTTTAACCGGATAATACCCCAATGCATTTACTTGATTATCTGCCCCAAGTACCTTTTTAGGACAAGCGTCTACACATAAATAACACGCTTTACATCTATCTCTGTTTAAAACTATTCTTCCCATGGAATAAACCCGTTTTTTATATTCTTTTTATATGTTACTACCGATATATTAATAAAACAAGTATATTAATTAACTAAGTCTTTTTATTGTATAATGATACTTATGAATGTATTATTAATTAATCCTCCTTTATATTTTCCTAATTCTATATATGGGGCAATTCCTATACTTTTAGGACAATTAAAAGGCAATAATATACAAGCTGATGCTTTAGACCTTAATTATGAGTTTTTTTACGATATACTCTCCCCGGAACATTTAAAAAAAACTTTAAATGAATTAAAGAAAATATACTTTTTTAATAAATATTTCAGCAATATAAAAATACTTAGATATAATGATAAATATTGTTTATCTCAAGAGCAAATTAAAAAACAAAATCAATTAATAAAAAGTTTCATTTTTAATAAACAAGAATCAATTATAAAAATAATTAACAGTGCACAAAAAATATTTAAAATCTTGCCTAAAGATTGTAATGAAAATAATTTAAAATTATTTTATATTGCATTGTCTTTTACATTGCTTCCGTATTATCCGTCTGTATTAAAAATACCGACAGACCAAAATGTTCATTTTTATGAAATAAATCCATTATATAAATATACTTATGAAGATATAATAAACAGATGCTCAAATTCAAAAAGAAATATATTTGTTAATTATTTCAGAAACAAGATAAAAAAAGTAAATGCAGACAAATACGATGTAATCGGCATAACGATACCGTTTAATGAATGTTTATATCCCGCTCTTACACTGGGTAAAATACTAAAAGATAAAACAAATGCAAAAGTAATAATGGGCGGAATAGACGTAAACATAATTCAAGACAGTTTTAAAAAACATCCGGAAATGTTCGGCAAATATTTTGATGCATTAATGACCGGCGAAGGGGAAAAATCTATAGTTGATTACATTCGTTATAGAGAAAATAAATTTCCAATAGAAAAAATCAGCGGGTTAATTTATAAAAAAGACAATAAAATTATACAAAATAAAATCGAATTTATTAACGATATTGATACTATAAAACCGCCATGCTATGACAACATTAAATTTGAAAATTATTTCGCACAGAGCATTCAGATAGAATTTTCAAAAGGCTGTTATTGGGGTAAATGTTCTTTTTGTTACAACAGTTTTCAAAAAAGATATTACATTAAAAATCCAATAAAAGCAGTTGATATAATAGAATCGCTTCTGCATAAATACAACTATAATGTTTTCTCCATTTTTGATGATGCACTAAATCCTAATTTTGCCGAAAAATTTGCTGATGAAATTATAAAAAGACAACTTAAAATTAAATATGCTTGTTTTTTTCGTTTTGAAAATTCTTTAACTTATGAAAAGTTAAAAAAGTTAAAAGAATCAGGTCTATATGGAATATTTTTCGGATGTGAAAGTGCTTCCGAAAGAATTTTAAAATTGATGAATAAGAATATTGACTTAACTGTAGTAGAAAGAATATTAAAAGATACTTACAAACTTGGAATTATATCAGATGTGGCATTTATAACTAATTTTCCTACAGAAACTAAAGATGATTTAATGCAAACAATTGATTTTATTAAACGAAATGAAAAATATATGCCAAATGCAAAATTTAGCACATTTTATCTTTTAAAAAATTCTCCGGTATTAAATTTTAAAGAAAAACTGGGAATAACAAATATAAAAACAGATGAAGAATTTTCAAATACTTTTTCATTTACTGCACCCGGAATATCAGCAGAAGAAGCATCAGAAATACTAAAAAAATATAATTTAAAATAAAACAGTATATTTTTGCCCGTAATAAATCTTTATGATAAAATAAAGCTATAGGGAGATTTGAGGCAGTGCCAAGAAAAAAGTGTATTGAAATAGTTTTAGATGTTGAGACAACAGGTTTAGATTATACAAAAGAAAAAATGGTAGAGTTTGCCGCAATAAGGCTTGAAAACGGCAAAATGAAAGACAGATTTGAAACACTTATCAACCCCGAGCAGCATATTAGGAAATCAAGTATTGCAGTCCACGGAATAACAGAAGACGATGTAAAAGACGCACCGACAGAAGCGCAAGTTATGCCCATGATTTTGGATTTTATAGGCGATTACCCGATAGTAGCTCATAACGCTATTTTTGATTATTCTTTTATAAATGAAGCAAGTTTAAGGCAGACAGGAAAGCCTATTACTAATGCCAGAATAGACTCGCAAATGATGTTTAAAGAAATTTACCCCGAGCTTGAATCATGCGGTTTAGAAAGTTTAATGAATAAATTTAATGTGGAATTTTCCACCCGCCACAGAGCCATGGCAGATACCGAGGGACTTGCAAAAGCATATCCCGAATTAAAGAAATTGTATGAAAAAAAATACGCATGGCAAATCCAGCAGCTTGATAATATTGATTACCTTTTTGAAAGATATTTAAGAATACAGCAGGCTGTACAGATAATGCAGTCCGAAATGCAGGATTTAAAATCAATTTTCAGACTTTACTTTGAAAAAGGCGGTGAGAGTATTCATTCGCCTAACGGTGAAACTCTTATATATCAATCAAAACAAAGCTATGCTTACGATTTTGTTGAAATAAAAGATGTTTTAGAAGAAATAGGCGCACTGCATAAAGCTGTTAAACTCAATAATAACTTTGTTGACAGGCTGATTGCCTCCGGAAGTATCAGTAAAGAAAATAAGGAAAAGCTCGCTGCCGCAAGGCAAATGCTGTCAGAAACAAGGAATATTCATGTTATAAAATCCGACAGGCGAGCTGAACATGTTTAATAATTGACTTAGAGCATCTATCAACGATTAAAATATTTTTGTAAATAATTAAGGAGATAATATGAAACGACGTGAATTTATAAAAAGTTCTGTTCTGGCTCTTGGCGGTACTGCTTTAATGACTGCAGGCTGCGGAAAAAATAAAACAATAAAAGCACAAGGACAAGTTATAAAAAGAAGATTTAAAGATATTGATGTTCCTTTACTCGGGTTCGGCTGTATGCGCCTGCCTATGAACGGTAAAAAAATCGATATGGTTGAGCTTGAAAAGATGACGGAATACGCATTTGCTCACGGTGCTAATTATTTTGATACGGCTTATATGTACGTTGACGGGAATTCTGAAACCGCTATCGGCAAAGTATTAAAAAAGTATGACAGAAATTCTTTCATCCTTGCCGATAAAAGTCCTATTTATAAAATGAATTCACAAAGCGATGTCAGAAAAATTTTCGACGAGCAAAGAAAGAAATGCCAAGTTGATTATTTTGATTTCTACATGTGCCACAATATAAACGTCAATACTTTTGAGCAATACAGAAATGTTAAAATGGTCGAAGAACTCAATAAATTAAAAGAAGAAGGTTTAATTAAATATTTTGGATTTTCTTTCCACGGCACTCCTGAAATTTTAAAAGAGGTAGTAAAAGATTATAATTGGGATTTTGCGCAGCTGCAGGTTAATTATTTGGATTGGGATGTTGTAAAAGCGCATGAGCAATATAATATAGTTCAAGCTGAGGGTATCCCCGTCACGGTAATGGAACCTTTAAGAGGAGGCGGTCTGGTTAATTTAAGCGAAAAAGCCATGGCAAAATTAAAAGAAAACTACCCGAATTCCTCGCCCGCCGAGTTTGGTCTAAGGTGGGCAGCAAGCCAAAATAACGTAGTAACCGTTTTAAGCGGTATGAGCAATTTAAAACAAATGAAAGAAAATATTGCAACATTTGAAAACTTTACTCCTATGAGCGAGCGAAGAAGAAATAAAAGTTGCCGATGAAATGGCTAAAATCATTCAATCACAAGGTGAAATTAACTGTACGGCTTGCAAATACTGCACGGAAGTCTGCCCGAAAGGGATTAATATTCCCGCAATTTTTTCTTTATACAATCAATACAAAGTCACAAACAGTGCGTTTCACTTAAAAATATACTATGAAACACTTAGCGAAAGCGAAAAAGCCAATAATTGCATTAAGTGCGGATTATACAATAAAAACTGCCCGCAAAATCTTCCTATTCCCGATTTATTGGCACAGGTTCAAAAAGAATACGAAAAAGCAAAGGCAAGTGCATAATGTTATATAAAATAAGATTAACAATTGCGATTTTAATATTTATAACGGCAATACTTGCGGTTATCGGGATTTTTTATCCCCTGCCGTTATTTAATATTCAAATGGCACCTTTAATTCAAAGAGTAATAATTGATTTTTCGGTTATAAGTGCGGTTACTCTTATAGTAATGCTTTTATTAACTCTATTACTCGGAAGGTTTTACTGTTCAATGCTCTGCCCATTCGGTACTTTACAAGAACTTTCAGCGCTTTTTCGAGGTGAAGGAAACGAAGAACCGAGAAAAAATCTTCCCGTTAAATATTTTATAACGGCAATAACTTTCGGAGCTTTAATTGGCGGAAGCGTAGTTATAATAAGATATATTGAGCCTTATACATATTTTGCTTCGGCGCTGACATTATCAATTATTGGTCTTATTGCCGTCATTGCCGTAATTGTGCTTTCAATATTTAAAAACAGATACTTTTGTACAAATATTTGCCCCGTCGGCTGTATATTGGGATTATTATCAAAAATCTCGCTTTTAAAAGTTTATATAAAAGAAAATGAATGTTTATCCTGCGGTATGTGCGAAAGAAATTGCCCCGCAGGCTGCATTGAAGTTGATGACGCAAAAGTTGATAACGAAACTTGCCTTAAATGTTTTAAATGCCTCGGGCAATGTCCTAAAAATGCAATAACATACGGCATAAAACCAAAACAAGAAATAACATTCAGCCCCAAAAGACGTGAATTAATTACATTCGGAGCTGCAATGGTGATTTTGGCGGGTGCAGTGAAAGCAGGGTTTGAGATTGGAAAAACAGCCGCAGAAAAGATTAAAAATGTAATCTTGCCTCCGGGTGCAGGTGACGCTCAAAGGATGTTCAATAAATGCTTAAATTGCAATCTTTGCATAAACGCATGCCCGAATAAAATTTTAACAAAAGCAAATAAAGACTTTGGTGCAGTACATATTGACTATACAAAAGGCGAGAAACACTGTAAATATGACTGTATTGAATGCTCAAAAGTATGTCCGTCGGGTGCAATAAAGAAAATCTCGCTTAAGGAAAAGCAAAGAACAAGAATAGCAATGGCGGTAAATAAAGAAGGGAACTGTATTAACTGCAATGAATGTTTAAGAGCATGCCCCGCAAATGCAATAACAATTGAAGAAAATCAAAGTGTAAAAATAGACGCTTCAAAATGTATAGGCTGCGGTAAATGTAAAAGTGTATGCAATTCGGGCACAATAGAAATATTTGCAATAAATGAACAGCAAATAGTATAATCTTTTTTAAAAGGAGAAAAATATGTCGCTTGGTATAACGGAAATAACTTTAATAATTGTTGTAATATTGCTCTTATTCGGCGGAAAAAGAATACCCGAACTCGCGAGAGCTCTCGGCAGAGCGTCTTACGAATTTAAAAAGGCAAAAGATGTCATAAAAAAAGAAACAGATGAAATCAAAACCGCAATAGAAGACTCACAAGAACCTCCGACAGAATTTAAGAGCGATGAAATATAATAATGAGCGATGAAGAAAAAGATGAAAGTTTGATTTCTCATCTTGAAGCATTGAGAAAGACTATTCTTAAATGCTTGTATTCGGTTGCAATAGTATTGCCTTTTATGTTTTATTTTGCGCCAAAGGTATTAAATTATTTTATAAAAATTCTTTTAGGCTCAAATAAAGTCACATTAAATTTCTTTTCGCCTGCAGAAGTGTTTATAATTCAAATTAAAATGGCGGTTTTGCTGTCTGTAATAGTTTGTTTTCCTTATATAGCAAAACAACTTTGGAATTTTATCCTGCCTGCACTTTATGAGGGTGAAAAAAAGTTTATTAAATCCTTAGTTTTAATTTCAAGTTTTTTATTTACGACAGGAGTTGTATTTTGCATATTTATGATACTGCCTTTAATAATAAAATTCGGTTTGAGCTTTCAATCAGAGAACATCCAAGCGGTATTCAGAATATCAGAGGTCGTTAACCTTGGTTTATGGCTTTCTTTAGCTTTCGGATTAATGTTTCAGCTTCCCGTTATCACTTTTTATCTGATAAAATCAGATATTGTATCATACTCTTCCATTGCAAATAAAAGACCCTATGTAGTGGTAGCCCTATTAATACTTGCAGGAATACTGACTCCGCCTGATATAGTGAGCCAGTTAATGCTGGCAATTCCCTCTTATCTTTTATTTGAGAGCGGATTATTCTTTGCAAAATTTTCTAATTGAAATTTTCACCGCGTTTTATTCAATAAATCATAAATTTGCTTTATATTTTCGGGGTCTAAATTATCACCAGAATAAGATTCACTTGCTGCAAGGACATCCAAGTCAGTAATATATGATTCCGTTATTCCTAAAGCAAAAGCATAAGGATAAACCTCTTTAGCGTAGTTTGGATTTTGGTTAATTAATTCATCAAATCTTCTTTTTTCCGTTACCTCTAAAAATTTTTTAAATCCGATAGCAAGACCTTTCAGTTCTCGTCCTTTTTTACTTAATCTGGACATATTTACAACGCATATAAAACATATAATTAAACAAACTAATCCAATAATTGTTTCTATCGGATGATTAAATTTGATTGTTTCATCTTGAAATATACACAATAAAGGAAACCCGCCAAAGCCTGCACACCAAAAAATCATAAATAGTGTTGTATACAGTTTTTTGTGTTTTTTTGGATATTTACCGTTTACCTTTACAGGAACTTGCATTTGTTGTTTATAATTACAAAAAAAATACACTGCTGCCCACATTGCAATGAGGGGGAATACTAATAGCAATGTTATTTGTGAAAATATAAATTTAAAAGAATAATCAAAAAGTATAAATAATACAGAGAGACCTATTCCTCCAATACAAAATAACATAATAAATATCTTAGAAATCATTGCAGCATCATTCTTAAAATTATCTTTATTTAATAAACTAAGTATTGATTGTATATTTGTGCATAAAAAATAAAAGGAATTTGAAGAAATAAATCTGTTTAAATTTACAGTTACTTTATTTTCACTAAATATGCCGTCAAAAAACACTTTTTCGACTTCATCATTTCCGTCATACGGTTTCAATTTTTTTAATACATAATTATTATTTAATTTTTCAATTTTTAAATAACCTTTACTTTCCAGATAATAAATTAATGATTTAATCCCCCGCTCGGAAGAACAGCCGTAACAATTTATTTCTAACTCAGCACTATTTGTATTTTTAGGCGGTTCAAAACTGACAATCGGCGTAATATGTTTATCTCGACCAAATACAAACCACAATAAATAAGCAATTAATGTAAGTATAATTATAATACCGATACACGCAGGCTCCCTTATTTCATTAGAAATTATTTCATCAAGAAAAAAACCTAAAATAGGACCAAATATTAAAAAAAAGATACCTGTTATAATAAATACTATCGGACAAACAGCAAATATCAGTAAAAATATGAGGAAAATTTTTAAAATACTGCATTCATTAACTTTTTTATTATCAATATTATTCATAATCCTTAACTCATTAGTATTTTTATTTTATCAAATTTTAAATTATAAGTTATGCGAAAAAAATGAAAGTTGGATTTCTCAATTTGATTTTCTAATTGAAATTAACTTTTATACTGCTTCTTTCACTTTCGTTGATTTCAAATAATTTAGCACGTTTAATGCCGAATAAAGCACAAATGATATTAGACGGGAATGTTTCCACATAAGTATTTAATTCTCTAACCGTACCGTTATAATACTTTCTTGAATTTGCAATATCTTCTTCAACGTCCGCCAGTTGAGTCATTAGGAGCGTATAATTTTGATTTGCTTTTATTTCGGGATAATTCTCTGCTACAGCTATTAAATTTGATACGCCTGATGAAAGTTTTTCATTTATATCAATTTTTTGCGAAGTCTTTAAGTTATTGTAATTGGCACTTCTCAGTTTTGTAATCTGCTCAAAAACTCCCTTTTCATGGGCTGCATAGCTCTTTACCACTTCAATTAAATTTGGAATTAAATCCCAGCGTTTTTTTAAATATACATCCATTGTTGAAAAGGCTTCTTTTACATAGTTTTTAAGCTCTATTGCTTTATTATATGCAAATATTAATAAACCAACAACAACTGTTCCAACTGCAATTATAACAATATTCATTAATTCACTCCGTTTTTTTTCAATAAATCATAAATTTGTTTTATACTTTCGGGGTCTAAATTATCACCCGAATAAGATTCACTTGCCGCAAGAATATCCAAATCAGTAATATAAGATTCTGTTATTCCTAATGCAAAAGCATAAGGATAAACCTCTCTGGCGTAGTTCGGATTTTCTCCGATTAACTCGTCAAATCTTCTTTTTTCCGTTACCTCTAAAAATCTTTTAAAGCCTATAGCCAGACTTTTAAGCTCCCGTCCTTTTCTGCTTAATTGGGGCATGTTAACTATACATATCAAACATATTATTAAACAAACTAATCCAAAAATTGTTTCCGTAGGATGATTAAATTTGATTGTTTCATTTTGAAATATAATAAATAAAGGAATTCCGCCAAAGCCTGCACACCAAACAAGCATAAACAGTAATGTAAATAATTTTCTTCGTTTTTTTATACTTTGAGCAGTTTGTTCACTTGCACCGCTTACCTGCACAGAACTTTGCATTTGTCCATAGTTACAGCAAAAATACACTGCTACCCATATTGCAATAAACGTAAATAAAAACAGCCATGAATTTGGTGAAAATATTAATTTAAAAGAATAATCTGCAATAGTATATAATAAAGATAAACCAACCCCTAAAGAACATATTAACAGCATAATAATTTTAGAAACTATTGAAGCATTATTTTTAAAATTATCTCTGTTCAAGTTATTAAGTAAGGTTTGTACACTTATACACAAAAAATAAAATGAACTTGAAGAAAGTAATTTATTTAAATTTACGACTTCAACATCATCACCGAATATACCATTGAAAAACACTTTTTCCGCTTCATCATTTCCGTCATAAGGTTTTAATTTTCTTAAAACATAGTCATCATTTAATTTTTCAATTTTTAAATAATCTTTACTTGCAAGATAGTAAATTAATGATTTAACACCTCTTTCGGAAGCACATCCGTAACAATTCAGTTCTAATTCAGCACTGTTTATATCTTTAGGAGGTTCAAAACTGACAATCGGCGTAACATGTTTATCTCGTCCGAATATAAACCAGAGAAAATAAGCAATTAATGTAAATATAATTGTAATACCGATACTTACAGGTTCTCTTAGTTCATTGGGAATAAAATCATCAAGCAGCATAACAGAGAAAGAACCAAATACCGAAAGTACAATATAAAATATGGGAATTACTATCGGACAAAGAAAAAATATTACTACAAATATAAGAAATACTTTTAAATTATTACCTTTATTATCAGTTTTATAATTTATATTTCTCATAATTTCCAACTCCTTAATATTTTTATTTTAACAAATTTTATATTAAGAGTAAATTATAATCCATATATTGACTGATAATAACTATCATCTTTTAATATAGATATATGAACGGGATAACAATCGGAACAAAAATATTAAAAGGAATGGAGACAAGCTCATCAATCGGAATGTTTGTCAGAGATACAGGAGGCTGTCTTATTCCGAAACTTGCAATATCAAGAAGCAGAGAAGAAGCAAAAGAAATAACATTTGCCGAAACGGCAGAATCGGCACTTTTTTATTTTTCGGCACCTGCTGCAGCTAAGTTAACAAATGAATTTTTTAAAAATAAATACAAAACAAGTTCAAGACTAATGTCTATGCCGATTAAGGAAATACCATCCGTTTCAAAAGAGCAATTAAAAAATATTAAATTGGCTAAGTTTGGCAAAATAGCTTCTGTTTTCAGTGTTATACTGCCGTTAGTTTTTGCAATAGCGCCCGTCAGAAATTTTATGACATCAAGCCAAAGCGGAAAAGAAGAATTTACGGAGGTTGTAGGGTTAAAAGATAAAAAAGAGCAGGAAAAAGACGGAAAAAATAAAGCTAAATCTTTAATAAAAAAATTAATGTTAACTGCAATGGGCGGACTTGCTTTAACTGCAGGTATTTTAACCGCAGCTAAAAACGATAATATATATAAAAAATTAGAGCCCGCAATAACAGCTATTGTTAAGCATTTTGATTTTACTAAAACTAATGACTTAAGACTTGCTCACTATGGAGCTTTTATTTATCCAGTCAGCATTGCAAGTTATTTTTATGCTTCAAGAGATAAATATGAAAGGAAAGAAAACGCAAGGAGATTTTCAGTGACTGTGCCTTTACTGTTCTTCGGAGAAAAATTAATTGAAAAACCAATCTATAAGGGATTTGATAAGTTATTTAATACAAAAATCATTGAAAACGGAATAACAAAATCTTATGATGATATATTAAAACTCCCGAGCAAATTACAGAAACAGTATTTAAAAAGTAAAAATTTCTCTTACGGATTAACATTTTTAATAAACACAATGGCAATAGGAGCTGCTGTTGCACTATTAAACAGGATTGCAACAAAAAAACAGTTTGAGCGTGATAATAATAAATCTTGACTGATGCTTGTTATTATGAGGTAAAATAATTTTATGGAAAATAATAAAAAATATATTGAGCTTGATTTTGCAAAACTTGATATGGAACGCACAAATAGGCGCGGGTATTCTGAAGCCGTATTTTGCGAGTGCAAAACCAATGAGCAGCTTTTAAAAATTTTTCAAACATTTAAAAATAATAAAATAAATGTACTTGGAACCCGCGCAAATATTGAACAGTATAATTATTTAAAAGAAAAATTACCCGATATAAAATACAATGAAAATGGACGGGTATTAACTTTAACTATGCATGAGACGGAAAAAATCGGCGAAGTTGCCGTTTGCACGGGCGGAACAGGAGATATCCCAATTGCGGAAGAAGCAGCATTAACTGCCGAATTTTACGGAAGCAGGGTTAAAAGATATTATGATATTGGCGTTTCGGGTATTCACAGACTGTTTGATAAAATATATGACATAAATAAAGCAAATGTAATAATAGCTGTTGCTGGAATGGAGGGGGCTTTAGCTTCGATTATCGCAGGCATGGCAACTTCTCACGTCATTGCGGTTCCGACTTCTATCGGTTACGGAGCTTCGTTTAAAGGATTATCGGCGCTTTTAACAATGCTAAACTCTTGTGCCGAGGGCATTAGCGTTGTTAATATAGATAACGGATTTAACGCGGGATACAGCGCTAATCAAATTAACAGACAAATAGCAGGTAAAAAGTAATGAATATATATTTTGAATGTAATTCGGGAATTTCAGGTGATATGTCAGTCGGTGCTTTGTTAGATTTAGGCGCGGACAAAACTAAACTTGATAAGGCATTAAGCTCATTAAAACTTGATAACGAGTTTTCTTATGAAATAAAGAAAGTAAATATTAATGCAATCCAAGCAACGGATTTTAATGTAATTCTGCCTCATCATGAGCATTTGGAACATCATCACGAGCACAGAAATCTTGATGATATCAATAAAATAATTGATAAAGCAGATATGACGAATAATGCAAAAATTTTGGCAAAGAAAATCTTTAAAATTGTTGCACAAGCGGAAGCAAAAGTACACGGCAAAGATATTACAGAAGTCCATTTTCATGAGGTTGGGGCAATTGATTCTATTGCTGATATAATTAGTTTTGCGGTGCTTTTTGATGATTTAAACCCGCAAAAAGTATATTTTTCAACTTTAACAGAGGGGCATGGCACGGTAGAATGTCAGCACGGGACTTTAAATGTTCCCGTTCCCGCAGTATGCGCCATCGCGCAGGAATATAAAATCCCGCTAAAGTTAACGGATACCGAGGGTGAAATGGTAACTCCGACAGGTATAGCTATTACTGCCGCACTTTACATCGGTGAAAAATTACCCGAAGAAATGATTATTTTAAAAACAGGCTCGGGAGCAGGCAAGCGGAATTATAAAAATCCGATTTTACGTGTTTTTCTCTTTGATTAAAAGGTTTTTTAATGAATAACAAATTCAAACTATTAAAAAGTGAATTAATAAAAATGGCGGAACATGGTATCTGCCTTGCATTTTCGGGCGGGGTCGACTCGTCTTTGCTTTTATACTTATGCAAAAACTTAAATATAACCGCTGTTACATTTAAAACCTTATTTTTAACAGATGATGAAATAAATAATACAATTAAAATTACTGAAAAATATTCGGTAAAACACATAATTTTAGAGGTTAATCCGCTTGATAACGAGAATATAATAAATAATCCGCCTGACAGGTGTTATCACTGTAAATATGCTCTTTTTAGCAGATTAAAAGATTTTTGCGCAAAAAACAATATAAAATATATTATTGACGGAACAAACGCAGATGACCTTAATACATACCGCCCGGGGTTAAAAGCGCTTAAAGAGCTTGATATTATTTCGCCGTTTGCCAAATTCAATATTACAAAAGAAGAAATAAGAAATTTTGCAAAAGAATTAGAACTTGAATTTTATAATAAACCCGCCGTCCCTTGTATTGCAACACGTTTCCCCTATAATACAAGGCTGGAAGATAAAAAAATCGAAACTGTAAAACAAGGTGAAAATATATTAAAAAAATACGGGTTTTCAGCTCTAAGGGTGCGTATGCACGCTGATATTGCAAGAATAGAAGTGCCGAAAGAGGATTTTGATAAATTATTAAAACTCTCTGACAGTATCATTGAAAAATTTAAAAAAATCGGGTTTAACTATATTACACTTGACCTTGAGGGTTTACGAAGCGGCAGTATGGATAAAAATTTGAACAAACAATAACATTAAAAAACCTGCTAAAAGCAGGTTTTTTAATTATAAAACATCGGTATCTGTTGATTTTAGGGGAACTCCCATTATCTTTTCAAGATTTGCCGCCGATACATGGTAATTTAAAAGAGTATTGTAATAATCAAGCTGTGAGTTTCTATAAGTAGTTTCGGCATCTTTTAATTCTATTGCATCGCCCAAACCCACTTTATATCTGCCCGAAGCCTGGTCATACTGTTCTTTTGCCTGGTCCATTGACAATTTAGCAACCCCGATACTCTCTTGCGCGGTTGTTAAGTTTAAATAAGCCTGTTTTACCTCAAAATATATATTTTGTTTGGTATTTTCGTAATCGGCTAAATCTCTTTTATAAGTAGCCTTTGCCTCATCAACCTGCTTTTTTAACTGCAATAAATTAACGGTTTGATAATTTAACTGAGCTCCGATTTGATATCCGTAATCGGTATTCATCTGTTTTCCGCCTCTTGAGTATGAAGCAAAGCCCGATAAATTAGGAGTAAATGCACGTTTCGATGCTCTAACCAAAAGTTCTGAAGCGTCCGCTTTCTTTTTTGCCGCCAATAATTCGGGGCTGGTGTCAAATGCAGTATTCACCGCATTTTCAACATTTATATCATAAACCGTTGTTTTTAAGTTATCGGTTACATCATAATCGGAATAATCGGGTGTACCCATTGCGTTACTCAGCTGAACATAAGCAATTTTTAACGTATTTTGAGCCTGCAAAAGACTTAATTTAGCACGGCCTAAATTGTGTTCCGCTGTAAGAACATCTATTTTTGCCTTTGTTCCGATATTATAATATGCTTTTGCCTGCTCTAAGTGCAGAGTATAATCTTTTACGGTGTCTTCATATACTTTTACCTGCTGCTGAGCAAACAGTAAATTATAATATGCTTGTTTTACGGTAAATACAACGGTATTAATACTGTTTTCCAAACTAAACTTGGCGGATTCATAAGTTCTTTTAGCTAAATCCGCCTGCGCTTTTGTTTTTCCGAAGTCAAATAACAGCATATTGCCCGAAACGGTAGGAGTGTAAAACATATCATATTCTTGAATAGGAAATGCGAAATTTGACATTTGCATATCGTTTCTTGAATAGCTTAATCCTGCCGAAAACGTCGGAAAATAATTAGCCCATGCCTGCGCTATTCTGCTTTTATAAATTTCTGCATTACTCATTGCGGATTGGATTGCAGGATGTTTTTCAAGTGCTATTTTAACGCATTCATCAACTTCCATTATTCTTGTTGTATTAACGCTGCCATGATATGCTGTATCGGTTAAAACCGTTTGCGTTTCACCTTTATCAACCGCGGCAACTTCATTTGATTGTTCTTTTGTTTCAACAGTTGCAGGTGCATTTTTTTGAGCCGTTTTTAATGATTTTTTTGCTTCTTTTTCAGCTTTTTTTTGTTCTTTTTTTAATTCTTTAGCTTTTTTCTTTTGCTCTTTTTCAACTGATTTTATTGTTTTTATTTCTTCTTTTTCGGGCTCAACTGCCTTTACATCCTTTGCACTTTCTATTTTAGGAGTTCTATGCGATTTACATTTATTTAATATATTTTTTACCTTTTGTTTAAAAGGTGTTTTTACCTTAACTGTTTGCGGCTGCGTTGTTGTTTCGGGAAGTCTTGGCGGGAGTTCTTGTATAATTTCTTCATACATTAATTGGTCGCTGACTTCTATCTCCTGCGCCATTGCAGGAGCGCTTAACAATAAAAACATCAATATAAATAATTTTTTATTCATCTTTCCACTCTACTCTTTATTTAATTTTCGTTTGTTTGTTTTTTCCTTTTTGCCATATTTTCAACTAATGATTGAACAAGTACATAGAAAACAGGTGTTAATATGGTACCGATTGTAGCAGCAGCAGTCATACCTCCGAATACCGTTGAACCGACTGATATTCTGCTTTGTGCACCTGCACCAGTTGCAAATACCATAGGTAATACTCCGAATACAAATGCTAAAGCCGTCATCATAATAGCTCTAAATCTTATTCTTGCAGCTTCTATTGCCGCTTCTTCTATACTTAATCCTTTATTTTCATGTAAATCCTTAGCAAATTCAACGATTAATATGGATTGTTTTGCCGCAATACCAATCAACGCAATCATACCGACTTGTGAGTATAAGTCAAAAGATTGACCTAACATCATCTGGAATATTAACGCACCTAACGCGGCAACAGGAGCGATTAATAATACAGCAACAGGTATTGACCAGCTTTCATAAAGAGCAACTAAGAACAAGTAAACGAAAGTCAGTGCCAATGCGATAACTATACCTGTTTGTCCTGATGATTCACGCTCTTGCAGTGAAGTACCCGACCAGTCATAACCTACATCTTTTGGCAGAGTTTTTGTTGCAACCTGTTCCATTGACTTCATTGCTTCACCCGAGCTCTTGCCTGCAGCGCCCTGTCCCGAGAACTGAACGCTTCTATACTGGTTAAACCTCGTAATTGAAGCAGCACCGACAGTTTGTTCAATGCTTATCATTGTCATTAAAGGTACCATTTGACCTTTCATATTTTTAACATATATTTTCTCAATGTCTGTTGCTTTATTTCTGAAATCGTCTTCCGCTTGCATTTGAACCTTAAATACACGTCCTAATTTATTAAAGTCGTTTATATAATAAGAACCTAAAGTTGAAGCTAATGTTGAATATAACTCTTGTATATTAACATTTTGCGCTAAGACTTTTTCATAATCAATATTTAATCTGTATTGCGGTACGTTTGCTTGATATGTTGTATAAACACTGCTTAAACCTTTATCCTGGTTAGCAGCATAAGTTAATTGATTTGCGAATTTTTCAATATCCTGCAAAGAGTGTTCGCCTTTTGAGAGCATTTGGAACTCAAAACCGCCTAACATACTCATACCCGATATTGCAGGGGGAGAGAATGCCGCTATTGACGCTTCATTTATCTTAGCTGCGCGCGCTCTTAACTCTTTTAATATCCCATTATGCGATAAATCCGTAGGTCTGCCTTGAATTTTTCTTATTACCCAATCCCAAGGATATACCTTTCTTTCATTCCATTCTTTTAAAGGAACTATGCAGAATGCCTGGTTTGTAGGTCCAATACCCGCGAATGTAATAATTCTTTCGGGAACAACTCCGTCTATTTGTTTAACAAATAGACGGAGT
>CANPYB010000018.1 GCA_947587605.1 Candidatus Gastranaerophilales bacterium | reverse complement strand
ATCATTTTTTACCAATCTTCTGACCTGCTGAGCCTTTTTATAGTATGCGTCATAATACCCCGAACTGAGTGCATAAGTTCCGAGCATTATTCTTCTTTTAACTTCCTCACCAAATCCCTCTGCACGGGTTTTTACGTACATATCATAGAGAGTGTCCGCATTTTTAGCGCGGTAGCCGTATTTTACGCCGTCAAAACGTGCTAAATTTGAGCTTGCCTCTGCAGTTGCGACTATATAATATACCGCAATCGAGTATTTTATAAGGGGTAATGAAATTTCTACAATTTCCGCGCCCAGCGATTTATATATTTCCAAAGATTTTTTTACAGCCTCAGATACATCATCAGATAATCCCTCGGAGCATAATTCTTTTATGTATCCTATTTTTACACCTTTTAAATCATTTTTTAAATCTTTTGTAAAATCGGGAGGTGCTGCCGATAAAGATGTTGAGTCTTTTTCATCGGGACCTGCTATAACGTTTAATAGCAAGGCGGCATCTTCAACCGTTCTTGTTATAGGCCCAATCTGGTCTAATGATGAAGCAAACGCAATTAAACCGTATCTGGAAACTCTGCCGTATGTAGGTTTTAATCCTACCAATCCGCAATAACTTGCGGGAAGTCTTATACTACCGCCCGTATCCGAACCTAATGCAACAGTCGCTTCACCTGCGGCAACTGCAGCTGCGCTTCCGCCCGAGCTTCCGCCAGGCACTTTATTTAAGTTCCAAGGATTATGTACTATTTTAAATGCCGAATTTTCATTACTTGAGCCCATTGCAAATTCATCAAGATTTGCTTTTCCCACTATCGGGATTAAATTCTTTTTTAATTTTTTTGTTACTGTTGCGTCATAAGGAGATATAAAATTTTCAAGTATTTTGCTTGAAGCAGTTGTCGGATATGATTTTAAATTAATATTATCCTTTAAAGCCAAGGCAATACCTGCTAACGGCGGCAATTGTTCGTTATTTCTTATTTTTTCATCAACTTTTTTTGCCGTTTCAAGTGCATAATCTTTTGTTAACGAATTATATGCCCCGATTTTTTCGTCCGTATTTTCAACCTTTTCATACATCGCCTGCGTTAATTCAACAGCGCTTACTTCTTTATTTAAAAGTGCCTGTCTTTGCTGAGCTGACGGTTTTGTTATTAACTCTTTTATATCCAATTTAATATCCTCTCATGCTCTTTTTTTTATATTATAAACTAAAAAAGCTACTTATGATATTATAGAAAAAGAAAGGTAGAAAAACTTGGCAATAATATCAGATGACGATAATATAAAACCCGCTACAACAAAGAATGAAGACACTCAAGCGGAACAAACTTCTTATGATATGTCATTTGAAGCAAATATCCGTCCGAAAAATTTTGAAGAATACGTAGGGCAGAGCGCACTAAAATCGACATTAAAAATTTCTATAGAAGCAGCGAAAAAGCGTGAACTGCCGTTAGACCATATACTGTTTTACGGCCCTCCGGGACTTGGCAAAACAACACTTGCTTCAGTCATTGCTTCGGAAATGGGAGCGAATATTAAAATAACTTCGGCTCCGTCACTTGAACGGCCCAGAGATATTATCGGCATTTTAATGGCTTTAAGTGCGGGAGACGTTTTATTTATTGATGAAATCCACAGACTTAATAAAATATCGGAAGAAATTTTATATCCGGCTATGGAAGATTTTTGTATTGATATGACAACAGGTAAATCTCAAACCTTAAAGTCTATAAGAATACCCATTCCAAAATTTACACTTGTCGGGGCTACGACAAAAGCAGGAGCACTATCGGGACCATTGCGCGACAGGTTTGGGATTATTCACAGATTAGAATTTTATTCTATTGAAGAACTGTCGCAAGTTATCGAGCGTACAGCAAAAATTCTTGAAATTGATATTGATAAAACAGGTGCAAATGCTATTGCAAGACGCTCAAGAGGAACACCGAGAATTGCAAACCGCCTTGTTAAAAGAGTAAGAGATTATGCAATTGTAAAATCTAACGGCATTATTGACGAAAAAACCGCAAATACCGCGCTTGACATTTTGCAAATAGATAAATTCGGACTTGATAACACTGATAGAGCACTTTTAAAACTTATTGCGGAAAAATATTCGGGCGGACCCGTCGGTATTGAAACACTTGCGACAGCACTCGGCGAAGATGTTAAGACCATTGAAGATGTTTATGAACCGTATTTGCTTCAGCAAGGCTTTATTCAACGTACTCCTCGAGGACGAAAATTAACCGAACATGCCTGCAAATGCTTTAACATTAAAAATATTGATTTTCAGCAGAGTTTGTTTTAACATCAATAATGGCAAGAATGGGAATAAAACAGTGAAAAATGCTTTAATTACGGGAATAACAGGGCAGGACGGAAGTTATCTGGCAGAATTATTGCTTAATAAAGGCTATCAAGTCTACGGGCTTGTAAGAATGTCATCTGTTGACAATTTATATAGAATTAATCATTTATTAAACAATAAAAATTTTAAAATTTTATACGGTGATATGATTGATGAAGCAAGCCTTTTTAAAGCCGTTCAAGACAGTAATCCCGATGAGATATATAACTTGGCAGCGCAGTCACATGTGGGTTTAAGCTCAATGTTCTCGGAATATACCGCACAAGTTAACGCACTTGGGGTCTTAAGATTAATTAATGTAATCAAATCATTAAAAATTGAAAATGAAGTAAAGTTATATCACGCATTAACAGCAGACATATTCGGCGACAGTGATGAAGAAAAATTAAACGAAAACTCGGATATAAAGCCGTTAACCGCTTATGCCTGCGCTAAAGCATATTCCCTCTGGCTGACGAGAAGTTATCGCAAACAAGGAATGTTTATTGTAAACGGAATAGCCTTTTCACACGAATCACCAAGACGCCCCGATAAATTCGTAACAAGAAAAATAACAAAAGCTGCAGTCAGAATTAAGCACGGAAAACAAGAAAAACTTGAACTGGGTAATATATTAGTAAGACGTGATTGGGGGCATGCTAAAGAATATGTTGAAGCTATGTATTTAGCAATGCAAAGGGATATTCCCGATGATTATGTTCTTGCAACGGGGATTACTACAAGTTTAAAAGATTTTTGCATAAAAGTATTCAAGGAAGTTGGGATTGAGCTTGAGTTTAAAGGTTTAGGACTGGAAGAAAAAGCATACGATAAAGTTACGGGAAAAGTAATAATTGAAATAAATCCCGAATATTCAAGGAAGTTTGAAAAAATAAATCATTACGGTGATTATTCAAAAGCAAAAAACCTGCTGGGCTGGAGCCCTAAAATCACTATTGATGAAATCATAAAAGAAATGATACAAGAAGATTTAAAAGAAGAAACAGAAAAAAATTAAACTTTCCATAAAAAACGGAGAGAGAGGGATTGTCTTGAGTTGTTCGCATTAAACGGCATTTCGAGCCGAATGCTCATCGCATCCGTCTCTACAGCCTCTGCTCACAACTCGCTCGAACCTATCGTAAAACTTCGTTTTACGGGTTCTCATCCCTCTTTTAAAAAATTAAACTTTCCATAAAAAACGGAGAGAGAGGGATTCGAACCCTCGGAGAAGTTACCCCCTCACAAATTTTCGAGATTTGCACCTTAAACCGCTCGGACATCTCTCCATATTTCAATTATACAAAAAAATTATTTAATTCAATATTTACAAATTTTTTTTTGTAATATAATTATTTTATTAATATTCCCCTTTCGTCTAATGGTAGGACGCAACACTCTGGATGTTGCTATCGAGGTTCGAATCCTTGAGGGGGAGTTTTTTAAACATTTTTTTCAGCTTGAATTTTTTTTATAACCCTTGCAGGATTACCCGCCGCAATAGTATTTTCCGCGACACTTTTTGTAACAACGCTTCCCGCGCCTATTATAGCGCCGTCTTTAATTTCGACTCCGGGCAATATTGTGCAGTCTGCGCCTATCCAGACGTTATTTCCGATTTTAACTCCGGCAGGAGTTAAATTCCCTCTTTTTTGCGGATTAAAGTCATGGTTTAATGTTGCAATTGTTGTATTATGCCCGATTAAAACGTTATCGCCTATTTCAATTCCGCCTTGGTCTTGAAATCTGCAGCACGAGTTTATAAAAACATTTTTGCCGATTTTTATATTTTTACCGCAATCAGTGTAAAACGGAGGAAACAGACCAAATGTTTTATCAATTTTACGCCCCGTCAGTTTGGTCATCAATTCAATAATTTCTTCTTTTGTATGATATTTATTGTTTATTTCTGTTGTAATTTTTATTGCTTCCTGACTCAGTTTATGGAACATAGCGAAAAGCTCAGAGCCTGTTTCGATATAAGTTCCTTTTGCCATAAGCGCTCTAAATTCATCAATTTTCATAACTTTAAAAGAAACCTGCTATTTATAAATATCTCGGACAAATTTATTATAATACACATATTTTAAATTTTCTATCAGACTTTAGCCGGTACTTTTATTCCTAAAATTCTGTAATAAGTTTGTCCTTTTTTTACTCTTTTGTTAAAAAATAATTTAATAAATTTATTATCCGCAAATTTATTATAATCTATAGGCTGCGGAGCAGTAAAAGTATCAATTAGTGCAGAGCAGACAAATCCCTGTCTTGGTATTTTATATAAATTATCGGATTTTTTGGCATAAGTTCTGTTTGAGTGCGGAAGTCTTAATTTGCACGCAGCTTTATAATATTTTTTTGTATATTTTACAACTTTATTATTTGACAATCCGTATGGATAAGAAATATAATTAACCTCTTTGCCTGTTTTTTGTTCAATAATTCTTTTGCTTTCTCTTAATTCCATATCCAATTCGGCATCGGATAAATCAATTAATCTGTTATGGTGCATCGCATGAGAACCAATTGTGCAAAGAGGGTCGTCAGACATTATTTTAATATCTTCCCAGCTGCATGCATATTTATTATGATATTCTTCCATGTTAAAAGTAGAATTACCGATTTCGTCGATTATTGCTAAAGAATCAATACCCTTCTTTTTTTGTTCGATATAATAATCCCAAAGAATAAAAAACGACTCTTGTTTTTCCTTTATCGTTTTCATCGGATATATGTTATCAGCGAGTTTCAAAAACTCATTTTTATATATATAATCGAAGAAAAATTGAGTTGCCTCAAATTCGGGGAATATACAAGTTGGAAAGCCTTTTTCCAAGAAACAAACATTTACAAAGAATATAAAAGGAACATTATACTTTTTGAAAATCGGATAAGCATATTGATAAATATCCTTTCCGCCGTCATCTATTGTTATGCAAATATCTTTTTCGTTATTTTTTCTCTCCCCCCCCCGAGCGTTTTTATTTTTTAGAAAATCATCAAAACTAATAAATCTAAACCCTTTAGACAAGCAAGAAATTATATAATATTCCAAAACGTCGGGATAAACATTATAAGTATTATCAAAGAAATGGATTTTAGCTTCATTTCTGGGAGGAGAAATTCTGTGAAAGGTCCAAAGTATTCCGTTTACATTACTCATCTGCTTCTCCTTAACAATAATAATCATACAGTCAACAACTGTATTTAATTATAATACAACAATAAAAATTTGAATACTTATTCAACAACCGCTTCCATGGGGAGATGGTTATCCGCCTTATTTTGCAATTTTTTATAGCTGTTATAGATTTTCTTTTTCAAGTTAGAAGAACTGATACCCTCACCGTAAGGGAAATACACGACCTCAACCCCGAGTTCTTTAAGGTAATCATATTTTCCGACCCAATCATCACCCACAACAAAAATATCAAAGTTTAATTTTTTTACTTTTTCCCTATGGTCCAAGGAGCGTTGAGGTATAACTATATCAGGACCTTTTATTGCTTTCATAAGTGCAATTCTCTGTTCAAAAGGAATAATCGGCACAGATTTATAAGAAGCAACAAGCTCGTCAGTATTTACTCCGACAATTAAAATATCACCCAAAGCCCTTGCGTATTCAATCATTTTTAAATGATTTATGTGGAGCATGTCAAATGTGCCTGACGTATATACAACGGTTTTATTTCCTATCATTATTTTCTCCTCTGTTTAAGAACCAGTATCGGGCGTTTGTTTCTTCTCTTGCGCCGGTATTTTCGTCGAGTAAAAGTCCTGTTTCTTCTGCAATATATTTTTTAAAGTACTGTCTGATTTGAGTTTCATATTCTTCAGATGTTCTGTATATCGCGCTGTAGTCGGTTTTTAATTCTTCCGAATAAAAGTTTTTTAATGTCAGTCTTTCATTTAATAAGCAGACCGATTCTTGAATGTATATATATTGAGGGTTAAAGGAGTTTATTGTTTCAAAAACGTTCTTTAATTCATTATCATTGATATACATTAGAACGCCTGTTATTATTACCAGATTATAGTGAGGCAGAAGAACGGTTTTATCAATATTTACAGCCGACATAGGGAAAAATTCAAGATTACTTAAATCTTTAAATTTTTGTTTATCAGCGGTTATAAAATTTTCCGAAAAATCAAGTCCGTGATAAGGATTTGCGATATCTTTAAAATTATCCGCCCAGCGTCCTATTCCGCATCCGATATCTAAAATACTTAATGAAGCCTGTTTCGGGAGAAAAGATTTAAGGATATTTTTTTCCCGTTCATTTCTCATATTGCCTGCGCCGGTATCGTTTTGATTACCGAGTAACACGGTATTCATTTTATCCCCCCCCCGGACGCATTCAATCTTTTTTCCCAGAAGGATTTTACCGTTTCCGAATTAATATCTGTCAACGTATCATATATTCTTGTTTTAGAGCTTTGCATATACATTCCTTTCTTTAACTTCATTTGCCGAAAGAACTAATTTATCAAGCAAATTATCAATATCCTCAACGGTTGTATTACCGATGTGGGAAACTCGTACTAATTTATCGGCAAGTTTTCCGCCGCAAGGATTAATATACAAATGATATTTATCTTTTAACACTTGAATAACCTCATAAGCGCTGACATCATCGAATTGAACGGCGGTGAGCATATTTGACATGGGATAATCGGGGATTTTAAATCCAAGCTGAGGCGCTTTGAGCCTAAAATAGTTTGTTTTTTCTTTTACTTTATTTATCCAGCAGTCTTTACCGCCTGACTTATTAATCAGTTTAAGCATTTCTCTGATTTCATACATAACCAGCACGGGCGGAGTATAAGGTGTTTGTCCGCGCGGTATATTTATTAAGTAGTCTTTAAAATCAAAATACTTAGAAACAGGTAAAGGATTGGAGTTTATTTTATTTATCATCTTTCTGCTGAAAGATAATAATGCCATGCCGGGTGAACAGCATAATCCTTTTTGGGAGCTGATAATGGTTGTATCAATTCCGTATTTTTCCATATTATAATCGTCGGCAAGGAAAGAGCTGATTGCGTCAACAACAAGATACAAATTATTTCTTTTGCAGAAATCCGAGATTAATTGAATATCATATAATTGACCTGAGGTTGTTTCGTGTATATTTACAAACAAAGTTGTAAATTTTACCCCCCCCCGAAGGGAATTCTCAAAAGGTTCAAAGTGTTTTGCCGTTAAGGTTTCATTCCACTCTAAATCTATTGATTCAAAAGGGATGTTATGATATTCCAAAAGTTCGCAGAATCTTTTGCCGAACCCGCCCCCGTTTATTACAAGTGCTTTATCTTTTACAGTCATACAGTTTTCAATAACCGCTTCCATTGCGCCTGTTCCTGATGATGCAAGGTAGATAAGCGAGTTTTCAACAGTATTCCCCAGTAGTTGTGATATCTCTTTTAGAATATCTTTAACCATTTGACCATATTCGGAAGTTCGAAAATGTACGAAGCCAAGGCTTCTGACTATAGCAGCCTCTTTAAACATTTCTACCGGCCCGCATGTAAACATTGTCATTTTTATTTTCCCTTTTTCAATTAACCGTATACAAATTCACTGATTTTGTAATCAGTATATCATAAATATGTTTTTAACTCACAATTATTAACTTAACGGTTACATGTTATAATCGTATTTTGTATTATAGAAGTTCGCTTTCGGAAGTTTCATATAATCACCGTATTTTAATATCATGCACTTTTTATAATTTTTTGGAACCGGCACTTGTATACCCTCAAATTCAAGTTTGTCAAGAGGATATATGTCATCCCAATTATATATGGGCAGACTTTCCTGTTTTAAATCCACTCCGCAGAATAATATCGGTTTTTCTACACTTACGGGTTTATTCTCCAATATGTTTTCTTGGATTATTTTATTTATATAACTTCGTGCCTCGTCAATATTTTTTCCGAAATTTTTATCTTCGTTTACTTTCGCTATCAGCATATCGGCTGTGTTATTTATCTTCTCATACAATGCTTTTTTTTCTTCTCCCGTTAATGTTTCCTTATAATACTTATCTACGGGAAATATATCTAAACCTATAATATTATCATGCGTTTTTATCCTTAATTGAAAATGATCTTGCCAGACTTCTCTTACAATGTATTCGGTATCTTTAAATGCTTCTTTTATATACGGAATTACCTTTATAAAATCTTCCCGCAGCATTTGAACATCCATATCAAGGTCCCAAGGAATAAAACCTTTATGCCTGTACGCACCGAGCAAAGTTCCGCCAAACAGCCAATATTGCACATTATGCTCCTCGCATACTTTTTTAAACAGATTGAAAATTTCCATACATTTAACCTGCTTTAATTGCAGTCTTTCCGACTTCTTCGGCCAATGTTCAAAGTCTATTTTCAATAATTTATGATTAATTAAGCTGAATATTAATTCCTGTTTAAGCGCAAATTTTATTTTCTTTTTTGATGAAAAAAACGGAATTTTGTAAATCCAATGATTTTCGGTTTGTTCTATTTCTATCATATCTGCCAACTTTCTTTATAATGTTATTTAATTTTATTATTAAATTTTTGTTTTGTAAACAAATTGATTATCATTTTGTTTTTTATTATAATTATTTAACTTTCAATATATGCACGGGGGGGGGAGGAAGGAAAAAAAGAATGATTAACACTATTGAAAAACAATGCTGCAGCTGCGGGGCATGTTATAACATTTGTCCTAATAACGCTATATCTATGGAATTTTCCGATAAGGGTTTTTACTCTCCCGTTGTTAATGATGAAAAATGTATAAAATGCGGAAAATGTTTAAATGTTTGTCCCGCAATCGAATACAAATCTAAAAATACCAATTCCCCCCCCCCGAGTGTATATTTAGTTGAAGATATTGATGAAGAAAGACAAAAAAGCACATCGGGCGGAGCTTTCGGCATTTTTGCAAAGTATGTTCTCGCTAATAACGGCTTTGTTTGCGGTTCTGCCTGGAATGATAATTGGGAAGCCGAACATATTATCATTGACAATATAAACGATTTAGATAAATTAAGAATTTCAAAGTATGTTCAAAGCAACACAAAAAATTGCTTTTCCGAAATAAAAAAATTATTAGATAATAATAAACTTGTTCTTTTTTCGGGAACTCCATGCCAGAGTGCAGGATTAATAAAATTTTTAAATAAAGACTATGATAACTTAATCACAATGGATTTATTATGCCACGGTGCACCGTCACCAAAAATTTGGCAGGATTATCTGAATAAAAACTATTCAAAAAAAGATATTAAAGAAATTAAATTCAGAAATAAATCAGATTGGACTCTCGGGACAAGAGAAGCATTTTATAACACAGACCACGGCTATATTTTAGAAAACAACAAAAAAAGGGAAATAGGAATATTTTATGAAGCCTTCCTTGATAATATATTAAGCTGTGATTCTTGTATGGAGTGTAAGTACAAATTTGTTCCGCGCCCCGCTGATTTTACTATCGGAGATTTTTGGTATTATCGTAAATATTATCCGAAAATAAACGCTAAAATGGGATTAAGCGTTCTATTGGCAAATAATTTAAAAGCAAAAAGAATTTTAAAATCAGTCTCAAAAAATATTAATGTTTTAAAACCCGTAAATATGAAAGAAAACTGGGAGCATATAGAAATACGAAATCACTCCAAAGACACTGCGGAACGCCATATATTTTTTAAAAAATACCTTAAAGGTTATGACTTAAATAATATATTAAATGAGGCAACACATAAACACTACGATGTGGGAATAATATCGTACTTTAATTGGATGAATTACGGTTCTGCGCTCGTTTCATACGCAGCTTACAAAATTATTGAACAACTCGGATATTCAATTCTTACGGTTAACAAAGACTTTTCGTTTAGTGATAGATATAATAAGGAAAATCGTTCATTAGAATTTGCAAAAAAACACTATAATATCTCAAGATTATATGAAGCACAAGAAGATTGCAGAGAATTAAATGATTTATGCGATACTTTTATTGTTACATCTGATACTCAGTGGTGGGATTCGGAACCGGCAGGAGATTTCTGCTGGCTTGATTTTGTCAGAAGTGATAAAAGGAAAATTTCATTTTGCACAAGTTTTGCACACCCCGAACCCGCTTTTGACAATAATGCCATAGCAAGACGAAAATATTTATTTAAAAGATTTCACGCCCTATCAACAAGAGAAGAACAGGGAGTTAAAATATTAAAAGATATATTTGATACAGAGTCAGAACATCTTTACGATCCTACCTTATTGGCAGATAAACAAATTTTTGAAGATTTGGCCAACCAATCCTCAAGAACGGAAAAAGGGTTTGTGTTTGCATATATTCTCGATTTGACCGAGGAAAAAGAAAAAATCGCAAAATATATAGCCGATACACTGAATTTAAAACTGAAATTGATTTCAAATATGCGCTATTCGGGTAAATGCAATCTTATTGACGAAAATAACATAGCAATTGAGGACTTTGTATATTTCTGCAAAAATGCAGATTTTATCTTCACTGATTCGTTCCACGGAACATGTTTTTCAACAATATTTGAAAAACCTTTTATTTCTTTCGCAAACTCCCCCAGAGGCATTACGCGTTATAAAATATTTTATGATAACAATTTAAAAGATTACATTTTTGATAATCTTGAAGATGTTTATAATATTGATTTACAAAATATAAAACCTGATTTTACCGTTTTTAACGAAAAAATAAAGCACGAACGGGAAAAAGCATTATTGTGGCTCAAACAGGCTATGGAAAAACCATTACCAAAACCCTCGAATGATGAACTTTTATACGATTATTTATATAATAAAAATCTTGACGATAAATTAAACTTTAGACATAAGCACAACTGTTGTTTAAAAAATATTTTTTCAATCACCAATGAATATACAAATGTAAAAAGAAAAATAGTTAATATTTTTGGTATTAAAATTAAATTTAAAATCAAATAACTTAATATATTAAGAATATTCTTTCATTAACTGGAAAATTTAAACTGTTTGTGCAAAAATTTAATCATTCGTTTAAAAAGGATATTTTTTTGATAAGAAAAAGAACCATAATCGCAATAATAATAACAATTATAATTTTAATTGCCACAAACAAAGTCTGGTTAGCATTTAAACCTGTATGCGTAAATTTTAATATTTATGCAGAGGGTAAATGCAATATTGAAGCTCAAATAAGCAAGAAAAACAATGACAGATTTGGAAAAGTAAAAGGAATAGACAGTAATTATAATTTGAACGAAACTAATACAGTTAATTTAAAAATTAAAAATGCCAAAACTGTTAAAAGAATAAGAATTATTATATCCTATATTGAAACTTCAAATCCCATAACCATAAAAAATATTAAAGTAAACAATGTAAAATTAAATCATTTGGATAAAATAAGCGCGGAAGGCGCAAAAATCTTAAAACAAGATAATGAACTTGTTTTAAAACCGCTTGACGAAATTATTATATTAAATTATCCCGAAAACTTAAATATGACGGCAGATATTGATTTTAATGCCGAAATATTTATAATTATCGCAGTGCTGACTTTTCTTTTTGCTTATAAACTCGCAAATTATACTGCTGAATTTAATACAATTTACAAAAAGCCCAAAACGGAAATAATTTTTCTTGCCGTATTTTTTGTTTTTCTGTTTATCCCGATGTCATATATAGACAACAGGGAAATATCAGAAAAGGAAAACAGAATGCTTGCTAAATTAAATCCTGTTATTAATCAGGAAGGACAGCTGAATTATAACTTTACAAAAGAATTTGATAACTGGTTTAATGACAGATTTAACTTGAGAATTTTTTTTATTAGAGCTAATAACTATAAACTTATTTTAAATAAAAATTGGAAAACAAATACCGTTCTAAAAGGAAAAAATAACTGGCTTTTCTACGGGAAACAAGAATCAATATCCAGCTATACCAATAAAAATTTGCTGACCCCGAAAGAATTGGAAGAAATGGCCGATTATTTAAGCAACATAGATGACTATTGCAAAAAACACAATAAACACTTTTATTTTATAATAGCACCCGATAAATCAAGAATATATCCCGAATATTATCCCGATGACATTAAACCTGCCGGCTCTGTTCCCATAACAAAACAATTAACAGATTACTTAAATCGGCATACCAAAGTTAAAATTATTTATCCTAAGGATATATTAATCGCTAACAAAGGAAACGACATATTATACTATAAAACTGATACCCACTGGAACATGGCGGGCGCTTATATAGCATATTCGGAAATAATGAAAGAAATACAAAAAGATTATAAAAATGTAAAAATCTATGTCCCCGAAAAATATATCACCGAACAACATAACGGCGATTTATATAAAATGACCCCTAAAAACTTGAGAAAAGATGATGAAACATATTATAAAAATCCTGTTCTTGATAACAGCTCTATGTGTAAAAAGAATATTAAAGATTCCAGCCAATTAGTCACCTGTTACAATAAAAATGCAAATATTAACGCACTTGTATACAGAGATTCTTTTTCAGAGTCGCTTATTCCTTATTATACGGAATCATTTAAAACCGCTAAGTTTATTTGGAGATATGATGTTAACATTGATGCCGCGGAAGATGCGGATATTGTTATTCTTGAAGTGGTTGAACGTCTTATACCGAGATTTAGAAAAATACTAAAGGAAGAAGAAAATGCTGTTTAGCTCAATGACATTCGTTTTTATGTTTTTACCTATCGTTCTTGTTATGTATCTTATTTCAAAAAAAGAACTGCATAATCCTATCCTTTTAACCGCAAGTATAATTTTCTATGCCTGGGGTGAACCTAAATACCTCGCTATAATGCTTTTAACCATTCTTGTTAATTACATCGGCGCTATTTTAATAAATAAATATTCCAATAAAAAATTCTTTCTTATTATCACTATATTAATTAATTTATCTTTCTTAATCTATTTTAAATACTTTAATTTCTTGATTGCTAACTGTAATAATTTACTTCATTCCCATTTTCAACTGCTTAATATTGTTATGCCAATCGGGATTTCGTTTTATACTTTCCAGGCAATGTCATATATAATAGATGTCTACAGGGGCGAGGTTAAAGTTCAAAAGGATATCTACAAATTAGCATTATATATTTGTTTGTTTCCTCAATTAATTGCAGGCCCTATAGTTAAATATCACGATGTATCAGAACAAATAGACAGTAGAGAGGTTAATTTCGATAAGGTAAATATCGGTGTAAAAAGATTTATTATCGGACTCTCTAAAAAAATACTTATTGCAAATACTATGGGCGCTGTCGCTGATAAAATATTTGCACAGTCTCCGGATAGTTTTTCTCATCTCACCGCTTGGATAGGTGCTTTCGCTTATACTTTTCAGCTTTATTTCGATTTCTCCGGCTATTCCGATATGGCTATCGGCTTAGGATTAATATTCGGCTTCAAATTTATGGAAAACTTTAATTATCCTTATATATCAAAATCAATTACCGAATTTTGGAGAAGATGGCATATATCGCTATCCACTTGGTTTAAACAGTACGTATATATTACTTTGGGCGGGAACAGAGGCTCTAAATTAAAAACAATCAGAAATTTGGGGTTAGTATTCCTTTTGACAGGTATCTGGCACGGCGCAAATTGGACTTTCGTTGTTTGGGGTCTGTGGCACGGCACTTTTATTATAATTGAAAAATTATTAAATATTAAAGAGTTTGACGCTAAAAATCATTCAATTACAGTTAACTTTTTAAGACATTTCTATTGCATTTTTATTTTTGTTATCGGCTGGGTTATTTTTAGAGCAGATGATTTAAAATATGCAATAAAATATTTAATGAATATGTTTTATTTGCTTCCTTTAAATCAAAATAACTTTATTTATTCTTTCTACTACTACATAGACCGAATTGAAATTATTACTTTCATCGCGGCTGTTTTATGCTCAATACCGATATTTAAAAATATGATTTACCTGCAAAATAAAAAAGCAAAAATATTTGTAAATATCTGGCTTCTTCTGCTGTTTTATTTTTCAGTAACCGCCATAGCCGCAAGTACATATAATCCTTTTATTTACTTTAGATTTTAATTGTCTAATGAAAATATTTTATTCAATTATCACAACAAGATATCTAAACTAAACTTTTCAAATAATTTCGTATCATCTGTAAAACAATAATTCCTATAATACATCCCCATCTCGGAATTATTTTTTCAAAGATGTCTAAATAAATATTTGATATGGCTGCAAATAATACCCATGGCTGTTTTTTCCAATTTATATTAGGAATCCAGGTAGCAAATATATATAATAGTATTACATAAAAATATATATCAACACCAATATTAATGAAATTAATTATTTGTATTTTCAGATTCATCATCTATATCTTCCGGATTGTTAAAAGAGGATAAATTTTCAAAATAAACATATAAATATTTTTTTATAAATATTAATACAGCTATAGCTAAAATTGGAGAAAAATCAATACCGGCTATTCGCGGGATGAATAGAGTAAACAATTCCATATATGGCCCAACTATATGCCAGAATATTTTTAAAGGTAAAAAATCCCAATTCAAATTTGGTATCCAGCTTAAAACACATTCAAATAAAATTGCATAAATATACATATTTATAAAATTATTTATATTTTCTGAAATTTTGTTTACTAAATTCTTATTTTTACTAAGATATATAAATCCTTTCTCTATAAAAAAGATTAAAAAGATTTCAACTGCAGTACAAATGATATGCATATTTTTAGCTTCTTGCGTTAAGTCATAAAAAGAGTATAAACTGTAAATAATAGTAGAAAAACTACAGGCTAAAGTAATATGGTATAGCTTATTTGTATTATAGTTTTTCTCAAAGATTTCCCATAATTTAGCAACAAATAAGGCATAAAATAAGCCTGTCAACATACATATAAATCCGACTTGTATTATATTAAAAATCGGACTTCCTTGATTAAAACCCTTTATTAATAATGTTGGAAGCAGTATAAAATTAGCAAGTATAACTGATAAAAATTTAGTACTTAATGATGTATTTATTGATTTATTCATATCAGAAATATAACATATAACAATAATTTAAAATATCAGCTATATAAAGTATTTCCTATATATAAACGCTGACTTATTTTTTTAATTCTTCATATATATTATAATATCTTTTTTTCTTCAAATTTACCTAACTTACTAAAGCATAACCTTTATACTTAAGAATTTCGATATTTGTTTTTTTTAATAAAAGTGATTCATTTGCATATATATAAGAATTTCTATAATCTCTTGAAAATAAAAGCAACGGTGTAAGCACCTATAACCTTTTTCTATTTTAGATTTTAAGGAATAGATTAAAAATGTATAAATTGTTTCCTGTAATGCTAAAATTGATACGAACATCAGTATATATCTTAGCAAGCAGTAAGCATCAAAAAAATTTTTATTGACCGATTATACGCTTTACTATCTCAAGGCAGTGGACTTCCGTTGTGTTTATTATTGGAATATTTGCCTTGTTTATTAGAATCGGTAATTCCGTACATCCTAAAACAACGCCTTGCGCCCCTTGATTAGTACAATCTGCAATAATATCAAGGATTTCTCTGCGGGAGTCTTCATTAATTAAACCAATACAAAGCTCATTATATATAATTCGGTTGATAATTTCCTGCTGCATTAAATTTGGAATAATAACATTTATTTTATAATCATTTTTTAGTTTATCTTTATAAAAAGATTTTGTCATTGTATATTTTGTACCAAATAACGCAACTGTTTTTATATTCTTGTCTTGAATGTAATTTGCTGCAGCGTCGGCAATATGTATAAGCGGAATCGAAATGTTTTTTTGTACATCTTCCGCCATTATATGCATTGTATTTGTTGCAATTGCAATATAGTCCGCCCCCGCTTTCTCAAGTTTTTGAGCCGATTTTATCAATATTTCAGTTAGTCTGCCCCAGTTTTCTTTTGACTGCTCTTTTTCAATTTCATCAAAATCGTAACTCTCTATTATCATTTTTGCACTATGCAAACCCGATAAACGCTCATTAACCATTTTATTTATTAATTCATAATATACAATAGTGGACTCATAACTCATTCCGCCAATCAAACCGATAGTCTTCATATAAAATCCTTTCAGCTACACATATTGTATTACTATAATATAAAAATAATTTTTAATGTATGTGTAAAAAACCACTTGGTTTGATTTTTTGTATTGCTTAGTTTTATTATTCTACAGCTTGGCTTTCTTCAATTATATTTAATAAATCGGATTCGTTGTCAACAATTCTATATAAACTTTCAGGCGGACACTTTATAAGTCCTGCTTGATATAATTTTTCATATTGAGTTGTTAGTCCTTTAAAAAATTCTTTTCCGACTAAAATTACCTGTTTTTTACTTTCCGGTTTTCCATAATAATTTTTAGCAATTAGTGTTGCCGCTTCTTGAATTGTAGATACACTACCGGGAAATACAACAATAGTATTTGAAACATCAGCAAATTTTTCAATTCTTTCAGCTTCGCTATTTGTTGTTGTTAATGGTATGCAATTTTCCAAATCCTCATCTCCCCATAGTGGATTTGCAATGATTGCCAAGTTCTGCAAAGGTTTATTTCGCTCATCTCTTTTTGAATACTTTTGACCTGCTTTATATGCATTACCCATTATCCCGGAATTTCCACATCCATGTACTATATTCTTTCCCGATAAAATAATTGCTTTTGTAATATCGGAACACATATCCATATATTTTAATATTTCATCACTAGATTTAGAACTGCCAAGAATAGCAACAGTATTGGCCTTTGATTGAGACGCATAATATTTTTCAGGTATAGTTTTTGGTATATTTGCTCTAAATGAAATTTGCATATAGTTTACCCTTTCATTTTTCTATTGGAATAAAACAAAAAAATAATTTTTTTTGATATTAATGCCTATATGCACTTTTGCTCAATGCCTGTAAAGAAAATCACGGTTTGATTATTTGTGTCACTTAGTTTTATAAAACAAATTATTGAACAATAGGCGAAGTCAATAAGCCTGTATGCGTTAGCTGATTATTTCCGACAGCTCAAACCAAAACAGGATGCCAATGCAAAAAGACACTTAGTTTGATTATTTGGATCACGTAGTTTGAGTATGGTGGGGCGGAAGGATTCGAACCGCACATATTATATTTATTGCTACGACTGATTTTCAGCCTTTGCACATTAATATTAACTCTTTTTTAATCAGATTTCAAGTGGTTTTGCTTGTCCGAAACAGGACAATTTATGAAATGCAGACAATATTTGAATTGAAGGGCAAAAAATCAAAAAATTATACCACCCAAACCCTTAATTCTTCGTCCTGTTTTTACAACTATTCTCGGAAAATATTTATTTTTTTAGAAATTGAAGTTCATTTTCTTTCTATCACTAAGTGCTGTTAAATCCATAAGTAATTCACTTACATTGTTGTATATTTCACGTACTTAACTTAGTAATTTATAAAATTAAAGTTATATTTTGTTTCTGAAAACTTATTAAGGTACTTATATAAAATGTATTAAATTACAGTTTAATAATATTCCTATATACGTTTTACTACATATTTTTTTATATTATTATTAAATTATGAATTTAATACAAAATCTAATTGGATTTGCTACAAAATTTTTTTCTAGCTATCAAAGTGATATTGAGGATATTGAATATTTGTTTCAAGAAGAAAAATATCCTATAGTTGAACTTGAAATGCATTATCCAACTATTGATAGACTTGATCACAATGAATTACAATGTTATTACCATATAAAGTCTTCTGTTGAAAGAAATATTAAGATAGATGTTGGCAATAGTATTACTTATCTTTTTTTGTATTTGTTTCAAACAACACTTGAGCTTAAACCTAACTGTAATTATAAAAATATTATTAAAAAAATTGATAAATTAAGCAAAATGTATCCAGAACATGAAAAAATAGTTAATTATTGCAATAGTACAATTGCCGATATATATTACTGTTTTGGCGAATATGATAAATTTATAGAACTTGTTTGTAGAACAAATGATCTTAACAAAATAACATCCTCTCATTTGTCTAATGAAATTATTGCTACTAAATATTTCATGAATAAGACAATAAGAGGCAGTGATACAAAAGGTTTTTATTCTAAAAGTTTAATCACTGATTTTGGGAAAAAATATTATAATGAAATTATACAAGAAATAGATGTATACATTAAAAACAATAATGAATTTTTTAAAATTATAGAAAATATTGTACAAAAATCAGCTGAAAGATGTAAGAAATGTGATAAGGAAAATAGAATATATAGGAATTTAAGATTTTCAGGCAATCCACACGGCTATGATATAAGCTACGATTTATTATACGGCAAATGTCCCAAAAGTAAATGTGTGTACTTTTGGAAATATAAAGAATTTAATAAAGCAATTAAGGAACTATATCGAAATTGTGAAAATATTGTTAGAAAAAGATATAACATACCAAAAGTAGGAGAGGGGTGGATATCTGAAACAGAACTGTATTATAAAATAAAAGAAGCATTCCCTGCATGCAACGTTATTCATCAATATAGGTGTGATTGGCTTGATAGACAATCAATAGATATATTTATAGAAGATTATAATATCGGAATCGAATATCAGGGGATGCAACACTATAAGCCTGTTGGAAGATTTGGAGGCGAAGAAGGATTTGAAAAAACTGTTGCACGTGACAAGAAAAAGAAATATCTTTGTAAAAAAAATGGGATAACTCTTATTTATGTTGATGAAGGATACATTCTGCAAGATGTTATTGATAAAATAAATCAGTATATTAAGGAATAATAAAAGGAATTATTCTATGGGATATCTCTGGAAATATATGTCATTTGATAAATTCGAATCAATTATTAATAATAATGCTATTTATGTCCCATCTTTAAAACGCCTTCAAAAAGCTATGGATCCTATCGAAGGCAAAACATTGAACTGTTTTATAACAAAATATGAAAAAGAAATGGAAAAGTATTCTTGTTTAAACCTAAGTAAAAATATTTTTGATCTTGGTAAAAAGGGGACAGAAGAAATTATAAATTTATCTTTAGAACATACTTTTGTATATTCTTTAAACTTTGACAATGATGAAAGTTATGCTCTTTGGAATATTTATTCTACAAATTTAAATAATAAATTAGATAAAGAAAATAGTGTAGCTATAAGAATAAAAGAAAGCTTATTTAAAAAATTATTTTTAAATAAAAATTTAAAAATAAAAACAAGTAAACAGAAATACGATTTGGATTATGACAAAATTGAATTAAAAAACATAGTATATAAAAGCAATAACGATATTTTAAAAATTATTAATAATGGTGACAAATTATCACATGAAGAATTTCTAAAGGTGTATAATGATGCATTTATAACTAAAAACACATATTATAAATTTGCTAGAGAAAAAAGACTGGTTATTCATGCTTCATACTGGTCGAATTTAAAAAAAGATAATGGAGATAATATTTGGTTAGAGTTCAATATAAAAAAATTTTTTGATACTAGGTATTGTCAAATTATAATATCTCCTTTTGCACATAACAATCTAAAATTAAAAATAATAGACTTATTAAAAGATAACTGTATAGAAAATGCAGAACAACTTGTAATTGATTCCAATATTGCTATTCCTGATTAGTTTAAATTATTTATACGGATTTACAGTATAAATAATTTTGAATTGCATCTTTTTGTATAAACATTTCTTTAACGTATTGTGTTTGCTTATATTAAGAGGGAATTATAAAATAAATAGGATAAAGTATTTCGAAAAAAATTTTAAAAAATTAGTAAAATTGATAAACAATATTAATACTATCGTAATTGTCATTATTATTTTTTCAAAAATCAATCTAATATTGAAGAATGTTACGATATTATACTTGTATAATTAAGACTTTAAGACAAAACGCAAAGTTGATAAATGCTTTTTATAGATAACAAAAATCATAAATTTTCAAAACGGACCTTTCCGAAATAATCAGCCAACGCATATAGGCTCATTGATTTCGCCTTTAGCTCAATAATTCGCTTTGTAAAACTAAGCGTACACTTCAAACACACAGCCGAAATGCAGGTGGGAAAATAATTTTGAGCCAACTTTCCGTAATACGCAAACTAAACGTTTCA
>CANPYB010000017.1 GCA_947587605.1 Candidatus Gastranaerophilales bacterium | reverse complement strand
AAGGAATATGAAATGTTCGCAATTATTGAAACAGGCGGAAAACAATATCAAGTTACCGAAGGTCGTTATGTTGATATTGAACTTTTAGAAAACGATGTTGACTCAAAAGTAGTTTTTGAAAATGTTGTAATGCTCGTTAACGGCAAAAAGTCTAAAGTCGGTCAGCCTTATGTTAAAAATGCAAGCGTTGAAGGAAGCATAGTTAAACATGACCGTGATAAAAAAGTTCTTGTATATAAACAGAGAGCTAAAAAAGGCTACAGAAGAAAACAAGGCCACAGACAAAACTTTACCAGAGTTATGATTAATAAAATCAAAACAACGGCAAAAAAAGCAGCTGCCGAAGCTCAGACAACAGAAGAATAATTTAAGGAGAATATAACAATGGCACATAAGAAAGGTGTCGGGTCAAGTAAAAACGGCCGCGACAGTGAAAGTAAACGATTAGGCGTTAAAAAATTCGGCGGTGAAGCTGTTACTACAGGTAATATTATCGTCCGCCAAAAAGGTACAAAATTTCATCCCGGTAATAATGTAGGTATGGGTAAAGATTATACCTTGTTTGCATTAATTGACGGAGTGGTGAAATTTGAACCTCATAGACGTGACAGAAAACAAGTCAGCGTTTATGCTCAATAAGTAATTTTTTAATAGAAAAAAGAACAACTTTATGTTGTTCTTTTTTGTTTAAGGGTGATTATTAAATGGAATATCAAGGCTGTATTTTTTTACAAGAGGGTATAAATTTTGATTTGAATACCGTTTGTGACTGCTGTATTTCTCACAACGACGGCCGAGGGCTTCCTGTTCTGCTTGAAAACTACCACGGAGAACTTATTAATTGGGACGATTTATTTAATAAAAAAGCTCAAAGAATTGAAAATCAAAAAGTAAAAACAATTTATGAATGTGAAAACTGCTATCATTTGAATGATTATGAATTTAGCTGTGAGCGAAAAATATCGGAATTCCATTTTTCTCATTGCCGTGCTTGTAATGCAAAGTGTATTTATTGCAGTGATGACTACAGCGGTGGAAATGTAAATTATGATGTTTACCCCATTATTAAAGATTTAATGGAAAAAGGATATTATAAAGCCGGCGGTGAAGCTACAATGCAAGGCGGAGAGCCTACTTTAATGCAGCATTTTGATGAGCTTGTTCATTTGTTTAATGAAAACGGTACTATTATCAGAGTGCATACAAGTGCAATTAAATACAGCAAAACACTTGAGGATGCTTTAAGACAAAACAGGGCTTCTGTTGTTATATCAATTGATTCCGGGAGTGCTTCCACATATAGAAAAATTAAAAATGTCGATGCTTTTGATAAAGTTGTCGACTCTATAAAAGAATATGTTAACGCTTCCGTTGATAATCCTAATAACGTAAGAATTAAATATATTATTATCCCCGGAGTTAATGATAACTTGGATGAAATTGACAAGTTTTTTGATTTAATGAAAAAGTTGAATGTTGTCGATATCGCGCTTGATATTGAGGTGAGATACGCGCGTGAACATAATAATAAAGATGTTTCAAAACATATATTCCTGCTTGTTGATTATTTTGAGAAAAAAACTAAAGAATTAAAAATAAAATTATCAATATACAGTTTTTTGTCTTATGTTATGAAAAACCGAAATATAAACAAAACAAAACTTATTAATTTTAGATTTTTATTTAATATGTATCTCAAATTCAATAATGACAAGGGAAAAAACCTAATTTATAAACGCTGAAAAAATTAATACTTGTTAATAATTGTAATTATATTGACAGAGTTTGAGTTAAAATATAAAATGTAAAAAATTAAATACACACCGACATATCAGAGAAATAAATAATTATATATGCTAAATACATTAATAAAAAATAATAATAAATCAGTTAAAGATTTAGACGCTCTTTTCAAAAATGTTTACCTGCTTCCTAATTGGGAAAAAATTAACCGATTTTCACTGCAGGAAAAGAAATGGTTTTCAACAAAAACTTATAATGTTGATATATACAGAAAATTCTCTATAAGAAACGGACTTGAAAAATATTCAATAAAAACTAATGATGAAACAAGTTTGGCTTCAATGGATTTAAAAATTTATAAAGATAATGTTTATATCATTGATATAGATTTTACATCATCCGCATTATTTGAAAACTTAGTTATTAAATTACTTCAAGTTTCTGCGGAAAAAGCATTATATAATACAACCGATAAGGAAGTAAAAATTAATCTTTCCATGCCGTTATTAAAACGCGGAAAAATGAAGCAAATTTTAATTAATTCAGACTTTGAATTGCTGGAAAATCAAAGTAAATACGAAAAAGAAATGTTTGGTGAAACATACTCTTTAAATGTAGAAAATTCAATATTTTGGCAGAAGAAAATTAAACAATCACCGATATTAATTAATAAATAATTCATATATATATATGATTTGATATTTGCTCATACTCTTTAAAATTGAAATAGGATTACTATATGGCAGAGTTATGAGCGAAAATACGGAAAATAATTCATATAATAAAATAAAAAGATTATCCGATGAGGAGCTTGAAAAACTTTGGGCTGTTTATCTGTCTGATAAATCAAACAAAAAATTTCGTGATTTATTGATAATTCAATATATTTATTTAACCAAATATGTAATAAATCGTGTACGATTAAGCCTGCCTGCCAATACTCCCGTTGAAGATATTACGGGGTTTGGAGTTGAAGGATTAATAGATGCAATAGAAAAATATTCACCTGATAAAGGCGCTCATTTTGAATCTTATGCAGTTACAAGAATTCGCGGTGCAATAATTGATAAAATTCGCTCTCAAGATTGGCTTCCGCGAAGTACAAGAAAAAAAATTAAAGATATTAAACAGGCTGCCGAAACACTGAAGCAGGAACTCGGCAGGACTCCTTCTAATGATGAACTTGCAGATTATTTGGGCATAGATAAAGAAAAAATTGTTTCTATTATGTCTGATGATACATCAATAAGTTCTATTTATGAAAAAAAATATACCGGAGAGGACGGCAGTATTGAGCTTATTGATACTATTGAGGACAATAATATAGTAAGCCCGCTTGAAAAACTAGAGCAGCGTGATTCTAAAAACGAATTGCAAAAAGCACTTTCTAAATTGCCTGAGCGTGAACGAATGGTTATGGTGCTTTACTATCACGAAAATATGACTCTTAAAGAAATCGGTGAAAGTATTAATGTTTCTGAATCCAGAGTTTGCCAAATACACGCTCAAGCTATTATGAAACTCAGAAATATTTTAAATGAACTTAGAGGCGAGCATTCAGTTAAATAACTTTATTTCAAGTTCATTAAAATCATATTCTTCGGTATTCTTAGGCGGTATGTATTCGCATTCGTTAAATTCTTTAAAAGTTTTATCAATTTCGTCTTTGCCGTTTATGTATTTTAAATTAAACTGTTTTGCTATTGTTTCCACTTTTATATCATAGTTTATCGGTAAAACTTTTACTCCTGCTTTTATTGCCGTCAAACAGGCATGATAGCGCATTGCTATTAATTCATCTAAAGAACATATATCTTTTATTACTTTATCGTTGGAAGTGTTTTCAACTACTTTTGCATTAATATTCGGATTGATTTTATACAGTTCTTCTTGAAATCTTTTGCATATTTCAGCATCGAGTTTGTTTTGCAGTGATAATATTAAAATTTCTTTATCTTTATAATATGTGTTTATATTTTGAGCAAGTTTAATAAGAAATTCGTTATCAACCATACTGCAGTTTCTTAATTGAATACCGGTTTTATTACTTTTTTCACACACCTTAAGGTTTAAGTTCCATACGGGGTCGGCACAAATTTTAGCATTTATTCCGTTCTTTTTAAGTAAATTTAAACTGTTTTCATCCCGCAGGGTAATATAATCGGCTTTTTTTAGCAGTGTCATTGTAATAAATAAAAGAGTTTTATTCTTTATAGGCCCAATGCCTTGAGCAAATATAACAATTTTTTTCCCGAATAAAACTGCCAAAAATAAAATTAACAAATAATAAATCAAACTTTTTGCGCTTGTAGAGTCTTGAAGCAGGCTTCCGCCTCCAGATATTAATGTATCACAAGACATTATTGCTTTTACAACTTTAAAAACAGAAAATGAATTTACGCATTTTACCTTTAAGTTCTCGGCTGTTTTCTCGGGTGAAGCTGAAAATACGGTAATTTCAGTATCATATTTGTAATTTTTAATGTGCTCAGTAAGAATCTTTAATATGATTTCGTCACCAAAGTTATCAAATCCGTAATATCCCGATATACATATTTTTTTAGTCATTTTGACCTTTGAATATTCTGTATACATCTTCTTTATCGGGTATCGATTTTATAGCTCCGATACCTTTAACTTGCAATCCTGCGGTTATTGCACCTAAATTAGCAGCTTTAAATGCAGACATTCCCGTTGATATTCCGTGTAGAAATCCGCCGTTAAAACAATCGCCTGCTCCTGTATCGTCAACTTTTTCTTCGCTGTAAAATTTTATAAATTCAATTTTTCCGCTGCTGCCTGTGTAATACCCTTTTTCAACATCTGTTTTAACTATTACCGTTGATATACCTCTGTCCCATAAGTGTTTAATGAGATTGTCAACGGAGGAAGAATCTAATAATATTTGCGAATCATGTTTTATATTGAAAAATAAAATATCGGTATACTCCGCTATTTCTTCAAATGCTTCTTTGGCTTCTTCAATTGTCCATATTTGCTTTTGATAATTAGGATCATAAGCTGTTGTAACATTGTTTTCTTTTGCAATTTTAAATGCGTATTTTACCGCTTCTTTTGCCGATATGGATAGCGACTGGGTTATTCCTGTCGTATAGATAATTGAAGCGTTTTTTATGTACTCGGGAGATATATCTTCTATTGATAAGTTGGTTGCAGCGGTTTTTTTTCTGTACAGATATAACTGCTTTTCACTGCAATCCTGCCCTAATGCCAGCATATATATCCCGTTTATTCCCTGCTGAGGTTTTACATGCGAAATATCCAGCCCCGCTTCCTGCCAGCTTTCTAACAGATAATCTTTAAAGCAGTCCATTCCTATTCTTGAAATGTATCCCACTTTTGAACCCAATTTTAATGCACTTATTGCTGTTGTTAATGTATCTCCGCCGTAATATTTATTTAGGCTTTGGGCATTTGTTAAACTGTATGGTGTCGATAATTCGATTAAACTTTCACCTATTGTGATTATATCCGGCTTTTCTTCCATAATCCTTTTATCCTCGGCAATAGAGATATTCCCTTTGTTTCCTTTACTTTATCAAAAAAATTACGGATAATCAATTTGTTAATTGATTACTCTTAATTTTGCAATATGTTTTTCTCTGTTTATTATTTTTAATTCTTTTATTCTCTTTGTTATTTCTTTGTAATTTTCTATATTTAAGTTACTCTTAATGTATTTTTTATAATACCTTTTTGCCCCCGAAAGATTACCGAGTTTTTCATAACATATTCCTATTGCAAGATTTGCCCTGTAATAATCGGGTGACATTTTTATTACTTCTTTAAATACTTTTGCACAATTAACATAGTCTTCTATGTGCATATAAAGCGTACCTTTTTGTATGTATGCTCTTAAATATTGCGGGAATACATCATTTATTCGGCTGTATATTTTTAATGCCATTTCTTCTTCTTCAATCATTTCATGTACTAATGCCAATTGCATTTGTATATCGGGATTATCGGGTTCTAATCTGATTGATGATATTAAATACTTTATCCCGTTTTCAAAATCGCCGTTTATTATGTTGCACATTGCAAGCTCTTTTTGTATTTTTACATCATCAGGCGCTATTTCTTCCGCTTTTTTAAAACTGTTTATTGCCTTTGTATATACGTTTAAATTTTTATATGCAAGTCCGAGCCCTAAATATGATGAAGCATTATTTCTGTTTATAAATATCGATTTTAAATATTTTTCTACCGCTTCTTTATATTTACTGCCGTTTCTTAAGCGTTCTGCCTGTCTGTAATAGTTATAAGCAGATTTTTTTACCTGCTTCGGCTTTCCGCTTTCCATGCTCTTATTTGCATTTATCCCCAATGAAATATACCCCGTTTATTGTTTATTTTCAATTTTAGAAAACATTACAGTTTCGGGATATAGTCTTTAGATTAAACTTTATTAACCTTTAGTTCAATATTCTTTTAAGTTATTGATTTTCTGTTTTTACTGCCGATAAAAAAGCATTTAATATATTATCGGGCATTTTTCGATACATTTTTCCGTTTTCGCTGTTTATTGCAACTATTGTTGTTTTTGCTATTACTCTTAGCGTTTGGCTTGTTTTTTCATATACTTTATGCTCAAAAGTTACGCTTAAAGGTTTTACTTCAGCAATTTGAGTTTTAATTATTATTCTTTCATTCATTTTTGCCGAGGATTTATATCTTATATTCATTTCTACTACGGGAAAAAGTATATTGTTTTTTTCAAGTTCATCCAGTTTTAATCCTAATTTTTCAACAATTTCAACCCTTGCAGCTTCAAACCATTTAGTATATGCCCCATGCCAGACAACTCCGTATGAATCCGTATCTGCGTATAATATACGAATTTCCTGTGTGTATTCCAATTTATTCCTCTTTCTTTATGTAAATAAATCCTGTATTTTTTCTTGAATATCGGCAGGGTCTAATTCTTGTGTATAGGTATTTATGTCTAATGCTATTTGATACAACTTTGCAGCTTCAACTTTATCACCTTTTAATGCTATCGAGCGCGCAAGGTTATAATGCGCAAGCGCATAATTAGGATTGTATTTTTTTGCCGCTTCAAATAACTCTATAGCTTTTTGCACTCTGCCTAAATCATCTAAATATATAACTCCTAAGTTATTATAGGCTATATCATAAGTATTATCGTATTTTATTGCTTTTTCATATTCCTTTACGGCTTCTTCCAAATCGCCCTTTCCCCAGTATAAATAACCCAAATTGCAATGCAATCTCGGATTGTTTGGTGATGACTCTAAAGCCTTTTTGTATATTATTAAAGCATTATCGTATGCACCTTTTTCAAAAAAGACATTTCCTAAGTTCAAATAAACATCTATATCTTCGGGGTTTAAATTATATGCCTGCTGATATGATGAAATTGCAGCGTCAAGATTTTTTATATTTTCTTGGAAAATAAATCCCAGAGTTTGTGCTACAACACTTGTCCATTGCGGATTTGGGTTTAAAGTTACCGCGGTTTGATAATGGTCGATTGCTTCATCAAGTTCTTCGTTTAAATATAAATATTGAGCCAGACGGCAGTGAAAATCAGCCGAATAAGGCTGCAGTTCTATCATTTTTTTACAGGTTTCTATTGCATCGTCAAAATCTCTTATTTCTTCATATAACCGGCACAGATAGTAATATGCGCGGATATTCAACGAATCAAGCCAAATTGCCATTTTATATTCACATATTGCATCTTCATAACGCTTTAGTTCGTAATATACTCTGCCTAAGTTTATATATAATTCAACAAATCCCGGTGCTTTATCAAGGGTTTCGCGGTATATATCAAGCACTTCCTGCGTAAAGCCTTTTGAAAATATCATAATTGATGTTTTTAACAACACGGGGATAAATTTTAAATATGATAACTGTCTTAAAACCGATTTTATTGCGTATTTATCAAACGGCAAAGTAATAAATGATGCCAGTAATTTTGTTATTTTTTGATACCATTTTGTTTTATTTGATAATGACAATATACAATATATTAAATAATATGCTCTTGATGATTTAAGCGGGGATATCTTTACTGCATTTTCCGCCTGCTCTCTTGCTTCAATTAAATCACCTTTTTTCATCGAAATTTCGGCAATCATAAAGTGCGCTTCAGCAAGTTTTGAGTCGTGCTCCAGCGCTAATTTAAAGTAATTTAGGGCTTTATCAAGTTCTCTTTTATAATAAAAAGCCATTCCGATTTTATAATAAATTTCTGCCGAATTAACATCACTTTCAAGCGCTCTTTGGTATTCCGTTATTGCTTCATCGGCGTATTGCTGAGCTTGGTAAATATCCAAATGCTTTTCCATATATAAGTCGCCCAATTTTACATGCAAATTAGCATTGTTTTCGTCGCTGTTTAATGCGCCGAGGCATACCTCTATTGCTTTTTGGATTTCACCTTTTTTGCGGAATTTTTCTATTTCTTTATTAAATTTTTTATTTTCAAAAGTTGTTTTATTCATATTCCTGTGTTGATTTTATCATATTATTAGGTTTTTTAACATATAAGTCCCGAATCTGTTAAGTATTTTTTCGGGGCAAGCACGCTTATTACTGCAGGTTTGGCATAATATTTTTTTGCCGTTTCTATTATTTCTTCTTTTGTTACTTTTTTTATTTTCTCTGTTAATTCTTCTTCAAATCGGCTTCCAAGTCCCAGAAACTCATAATATCCGTTTAATACGGCTTCAGACATATTTGTTTCCTGATAAAACTGTCTTTTCCCTATTGCATTATTCTTTGCGTTTTCAAGTTCTTCATCGCTTACATATTCTGTCATTATTTTTGTTATTTCTTTATCAAACCCCGATATTGAAGTTTTAATATTTTTAGGCTCTGTTCCAATATACACAAAGAAATGTCCGCCCAATGCGCAGGGTTCATATACGCTTCTTACAGTATAGGCAAGTCCTTGTTTTTCTCTTAATTCCAAAAACAGTCTTGAGGACAGCCCGGACGAGCCTAATATTGTATTTAACAATATTATTACAGGATATTCGTTACTATATATTGACGGGAACAACCACCCTTGAAATATTTGAGCTTGATTTGCATTTTCTTTTTCAACTGTTGATACCGTTTGATTTTCTATAGGTGCTATCTTTTTTCTTTCATCTTTTGAATGTACGCTTTTTACATTCTTTAAATGCTTATCAAGAAGCTCTTTTACGACAGTTTCTTCTACATCACCTATAACGCAGATATTTTTAAAGGAATTAGTTTTTATTTCATTATATGCGTTTATTATATCTTCTTTTGTTATTTTGTTTATATCGTTTATTATTTCCTGTCTGCCCGTGCCGTAGGAGTGATTTTTAAATATATTTCTGTAATAGTCATCTTGGGCAGTAATTTTAGCGGAATCCAAATCAGACAAAAATTCACCTTTTATTTTCTCTGCTTCTTTTTTATATTCTTCAAAAGTTGAATTTTCAATAATATCATCAAAAATTTCAAGAGCCTTTTCAATATCTTCATTTAAGCATTGCATTTTGACTCTTATATAATCCGCTTTTTTTTCAATACATAAATCTATGGCATTTTCATCAAGATAATTTGCTATTTGCTCTGCCGTTTTTGTTTTTGTGCCTTGATACATAAGCTGAGATATTATGTAATAAATACCGGATTTTGTTTCATCTTTATTTATTCCCATATACATTGCAAGCGCAATGCGGGGAGTGTTTTTATTCCGTTTTATAAGTGCTTCTATTCCGTTTTTTAGTGTGTATTTTTCCATGATTAACCTTTTATTTCTTATATTCTTCGGGCATTAATACCGCAATTACCGCGTGATTTATATCCATATATTCTTTTGCGGTCTTTTTTATGTCTTCCGCGGTTATTTCGTCAATTACTTTTATATATTCTTCAACGTATTCAAGTTTATTGCATACGGTCATATAAAATCCTATATTTTCTCCTATATCGGAAACGGATTCTGAATTTTCCGCAAATCCTGCTTTTAATTTCTTTTTAGCTTTTTTTAACTCTGCTTCACTTATCCCCGTATTATACAGCTTTTGAATTTGAACTTTAATTTGTTCAATTGCATCTTCTTTTTTTTCGGGTTTAAAATTGGCATCAATAAATATATTACCGCCGTCTCGGAAATGATAATAATCGCTTGAAACCACATTAAATATCGGATTTGTGGGTTTTTCAATTAATTCTTGATAAAGTCTTGAACTTTGCCCTTGCCCTAATAACAGGCATATCATTTCAAGAATGGTTGATGTTTTAATGTCGCAGGCTATCGGACCTAAGTATCCGAACATTAAAAATCCAGTGTTTATCTTTGAATATTCCTCAATCGTTTTTGTTTCATTTGCCGGTTTATCAATATCATAAACTTTTTGAGGCGCATTAGCACGCCCTTTAAAATCAAATTCTTTGCATATTAACGGTAAAACTTCGCTTGGCTCTGTTTCACCCGCTATTATTGTTGTTATGTTGTTTGGTGTATAGTGCGTTTTATAATATTCAAGCACTGTTTCTCTTGATATTTGTGATATTATTTGTTCATTTCCTATTACATCGCGCTTATAGGGGTGTGATGAATATAAATTTTTGTTTAACAGGTTGTATACTTGAGTCCAGGGCTGGTCTTTGCGCATACGGATTTCTTCTATTACAACATGTCTTTCCCTCTTTGTTGTTATATGAGGGTCATTTATATCAAACGGAGCCCCGATTTCGTTATCCGGAATTATCGGGTCAAGCATCATATCTGCGTGTAAATTTAATGTGTCTTTAAAATTCTTATCACTGCTGCCTTTTGGTATTGTTACATAGTAAAATGTGTAATCTTTCCATGTCGCTGCATTTACTATTGCACCTCGGCTTTCAAGCGTTCTGTCAAATTCTCCCGCCTTATGCTTGCTTGTTCCTTTAAACATTAAATGTTCCAGAAAATGCGATATCCCGTTATTTTCATCATTTTCATTAATAGAGCCTGTTTTAACCCAGCTGCTGATATTTATTAATCCGCCTTTTTTATATGCAAATACTATTTTATGTCCGTTTTCACGTTCATATATTTCAACGGGTCTTTCCAAATACGGATAATTAATTAAATGTTTTTTTATATTTTCCATTTCTACCTCTGGCATTTTTATATAATTGTATCAGATTTTCTGTTATTTACATAATTTAATGGCAAGTTTTTTTTTTAGAGTTTTTTATTTTATTGAAATTTACATGAAGTAAAGGATTTTTTAATGAACATATCACCCGTATCTTTTGGTTCTTTAATGTGTTTTACACTTCCGGACGGTAAGCCTAAAGCCCCTGTTCCAGTTTTCTTAAAAATGGCATTTAAAAATAATTCATCATTAAAAAAATATAATTTGGATAAAGATATAACTAAGTTTGACAAAGAAACAATTGACGGAACAGTTCATAACGCTTCTTCTGATTTTTGCTTAAGGCTTGATGATATGTATAAAGGTCAGCTTCCTAAAGGCTGCAGGCGTGTTATATTAACGCAGGCTAATTTTTATGTTGCTCCGGATAAAACCGAAAAAAGATTTTTCCTGACTGCCGCTACTGCTGCCGATGAAGAAAAAATCCTAAGAACTTTATCTAAAGGAAATACCCTTTATGTTTCTAAATTTAACGGCGGAAAAAGATTTTAAAATAACTCTTTGAATCCTTTCTTTACAGCTTCTGCCGCTTCTTTTATTGTTATATTTTCGTTAATTTCGTTTATGCAGGTTAAAGTTTCGGTGTTTACTTTTTCGTTAAATATTTTTTCAAGTAATTCTTTATTATAAGAAAATAATACGGAGCCGTGCTGAAGTATGTAGCCTTGTGTTCTGTATTGGGCTGAGCCTATAAGTTTTCTGCCGTTATAATTCAAGTCAGCACCTGTTGATAATGACATACAGTAATCAAAAGATGTTTTAACTTTACTTCCTCCGCCAATAGTTAAGTCTATTTTTAAATTTTTAAATCCCTCTACTAAGGCATTTGATATTTCTTTATATGAATTTATTATGCTTTCTCCGTTTTGGAGTATGGAGGCGGGACATATAAAAGCGTAGGTTAATTCGTCATCATGAAGCAGTCCTCTGCCTCCTGTAGGACGTTTTACTATATCTATTCCGTTTTGCAGGCAGTATTGTTTGTTTATATGTTCTTCACGTTGGTTTCTGCCTATGGATACGCATTTTGGTTTCCAGCCGTATAATCGTAATATTGCTGACTTTTCCTGCCCGTTTATTGCTTCTTCCAGCAATTTACGGTCAATCTCCATATTTACCGCACCTTGATATTTTTTATATTCTATTATTTTAATCATAATATTATTTTATAATATAATATTTTTTAGAGGTGAAGTTATGATTAAAGATTTGCTAAAAAATAATAAATTTTACTTGTTTATAAATATATGTATTATTTTTATACTTTTTTTGCTGCTTATGCATTGGCAAAAATATAGTTTTACCTTTAATCATGATGCTTTTTTAGTTTATATTTCAAAGTTTAATTTACATGAAAATTCACGAATCGGCTCATTGTTTAGCTTTTTATATTGTCTTTGGATTCCTCAATATTTTAATATTAATATTAACGATTTTAAATCTGAAATTGGGGCATTAGTTATTTCTATAATTTATATTGGCATTAGTTTGATTTTTTCTAATGCATTTTTTATAAATTTTAAAGATAAACTCAATATTTTATATAGAAAAGAGTTAATTATAATACTGCCATTGTGTTTTCTTTTACTTTCATATCCTTTGCAATTTATTTTAGGGCATTATACAAATTTTAATTATTTATTTATGGGAATTGATGAAATTTGTGTTTTCTCGGAATATAATTTAGGCTACATTGTTTGGTTTTTGTTTTATATTTTTCTTTATAAAACATTAGTTAAAGAAGAATACTGTGATTATAAGTCTTTTGCGGGAAGGGGTATTATTTTATGCTCATTTCTGCTTGGGATGTGGAATGAGTTATTTAATATATCCGTTTTGGTTTGTATCGGATTATTGATTTTATATTTTTTATTTTTTGACAGAGAAAAATTTAAAAATAAATTATTGATTTTTAGTTTTATTTCTTTTATTTTAGGATTTATTTTATTTTATTTTATTGGAGATTATTTTAGCGGTACAGCTTTTGCCACTAAAACATACAATATTTTTGAACGAGTACCTGAAAACTTAAAATTATTTCCTATTTTCTTCAAAAAATTTATTTTTTATACATTTTATATAAAAAGAGGAACATGGTTATTAATATTATTTTCATTGATTTTTTTAAAGTTTCAAAAAACAGAAACAATTAATAAATATGTATTTTTATTAATTGTTTTTATATTATCGGGTTATGTTTTCTCTAATTTTACTCAAATATTTGTGAATAATATAGTTCCCGGACTAGGTTATCCTTTTGAACGTGATACTTATAATTTTATTGAATTAAATTTACTTGAATTTGTATTTTTAATTTTATTGGGAATTTTTTATAATTTTAGTAAAAGTGCAAAAAAAATTATAATCAGTATATTATTAATGATAATTTTATTTATTTCGTATTTATTTCAAGCAGATTATTTTCATTCTATAAATAAAAAATTTTATACAAAGTCATTATTATTTAAAATTGAAAGAGATACATTAATTTATAATATGTTAGGTGAAAGTGTAATATTACCCGAAAGTTTTTTATATGCAGAACCTATAATATGGAATCAAATTTTTGTGATGGAAGATCAATTTTTATATAATAAGTTGGAAAATTTTCAAGACTTTATAAAAGATAAATATTTTGATAGTACATATTCTTTATATGCTGCATATTATAATTATAATTATAATTATAATTTTATAGGCTTCAGATATACAAAAGAAGAATATGCTGATAAAGAGTTGTTAAAACGTATACAATTATTTAATATAAGAGCAAAAAAGAAAAAAGATTATAAAGTTCCCAGACGGATATATAAGGTTAAGTCGGCAAAAAAAATTGAACAGCAAAAAAATATTAAATTTCAACAATTAAAAAATTTTGATAAAAAATTAACATTGAATGATTTAGAAAAGTTAAATTTTACTGACGAAAATAAATTTTTATTAAATAAGATTAAAGGGTATATATATTTTAAGGATAATGATTTTGATAATGCGCTAAAATATTATGAATTGTATTTAAAGTCAGCTCCAAACGATTTTGATGCATTAATAAATTGTGCAAAAATATACACACAAAAAAAAGACTATAAAAAAGCCGAAGAAATATATAAAAAATTAATTAATTTGGATAGTAATAATTTAATGTTCAAATATAATTATTTAGATATTTTATATTCAAATGAAAATAACTATAAAGAAGCATTAAAAGTTAGTGAGGATATTTTAAAATTAAATGCAAAGGGTGTATTAATTCCTAATTCATATTTATATAAAGCTGTTATATTAAAAGAATTAAAAAATTATCCCGAAGCTGAAAAGTATTTTAATCTGTTTAAAGAAGAAGATTTCAGATCTTTTTCATATTTTTCGGATGAAAACAAAATAAATGATTTTCAAGATTTCATAAATTCTGAAAAGATATTTTTACCATTACCTTATTTTTATGTTCCTCCGGAATATGATTAAAAGGTTTTGCAATAGAAAATAAAAGATGATAACATTTAGGTATTATGTATAAAAGCTGTCATTTAATACAACATGGGTTATGTTTTTTTAATGATAATCTGGCGGCGTGCTGTTTTTCGCCCGTTGACCAGATAGACGGACAGCTTCCGCCAATAATTTACGAAAAATATTGGGGCGAAATTATACCTGTTGAGGAACTTTTTAAACGTATGGATAAATATGCCGATGTGTTTAAAAACGGCGGCTGCCCGAGAGAATGCAAAAACTGCTATAAAATAGAGGAAAAAGACTGGGGTAATGAACGCTATATCGACCAAATTACAATTACTCATTTTTCTATGTGTAATGCCGATTGTATTTATTGCACAAATAACCACGAATTATGGGAAAGAACTCCAAATACTTACAGTATTGTTCCTGTTTTAAAATATTTTAAAGAGCAGGGAATTATAAAACAAGGATGTGAACTGCATATCGGCGGAGGTGAGTTTACAATTTACCGTGAATGCGATGAACTGTTAGAACTTTTTGCAATAAATAACTATGCAAGAGTTTTTGTTCCTACTAACGCAATAAAGTATTCTCATAATCTTTTTAGAGCTATGGATGAAGCTACAACATATATAATAGTTTCGCTTGATTGCGGAAGCAGAAAAACTTACAAAAAAATCAAACGAGTAGACGCTTTTGACCGAGTAATTGACAGCTTAAAAAAATATGCGGCAACGGAAAAATCCCGCGAAGCTATAAGGCTTAAATATATTATTGTCCCTACTTTTAATGATAATATCCGCGAATTTAAAAAATTTCTTAAAATCGCAAAAAAACTCGGGATTAGAAATCTTATCATTGACATAGATGCAAGATACTCTCGTATAAATAATTATAAAATTGATGATTATTTTGTTAACTTAGCAGAAAAGATGAATGATATTGCCCTTAAACAAAATTTTATAACGGAATTTTATTCGTTCTTCTTCCAAAATACCAATAATAAAGAGTTTAAAAAGGACAATTTTATAACCCGATTGATAAAATCAATAAAGTTTAAGTATTTTGATAAAGAATTAAAAGAATTATACATTCATCACCGCTACGGCGCAAAAAGATTAAAGTATTAATTCAGATTATTTTTTATTTCACTGTTATTCTACTTGCAACATTTAAAAATCATTATTTATTCTTACAAAAAATTTTTAACATACTATTTGTAATTAATAAAGAAACATCGTATTATTGTTATATGAGAATATGCAATAATCTAAATACTTCAATTTGCTTTAATTACAAGAATATAGGTATAACCTGGTGTACTTTAACCAATGCCAATAACGGTTTAGGCTGGTCTAAAATTCCTGCGGAAGTGTTTGACGGAAAAAAAATAGATTGGGGTAAATTCTTTGATTTTAGGGCAAAAGAAATTGAGTCGATAAAAAATTCCGCTGCACGTAAGGAATGTGAAAACTGTCAGCAAATTGAAGATAAGGATTTTGTTGATGACAGAAAAATTCATTATATCCTGCTATCGCCTTGGCAGGTTTGTAATTCCGATTGTATATATTGCCTCGGACATGCTCAGCCGAGAGATAAAAAATCTTTAGGCTATGATGAATTTTATAAAGAATATGTGGAACCTTATGATATGCTTGAAATAATTAAGGATATGATTAAAAATGATGTTCTTGCTTCTGATTGTGAAGTAGATTTTGCAGGCGGAGAACCTACTTTATATCCTAAGTTTGACGATATTATTAACTTTTTAGTTGATAACAATTATAAAAATATTATTATCCATACAAATAATATTCAATACTCTAAAGCAATCGAGCGAGGTATAAAAGAAAACGCCATAAGTCTTATGATTTCAATTGATGCAGGTACTAAAAAATGCCATGAACAGGTGAAACGTGTTAAATCTTTTGATAAAGTTTGGCATAATTTTAAAAAATATTCCAAATCAAAAAAGAAAGATTATTCTAAAAGGCTTTGTACAAAATATGTAATTGTTCCCGGGGTGAATGATACAAAAAAAGAACTGGAAGAATTTATTAAACAATCGCGTAAAAATGGGGCTACACAGGTTGCTTTAAATGTATATAATCAACTTTTAAATGAAATGAATTATGAAGATAACCTGCTTCATCACCTTGTTGAATTGGCTGATTTTTGGGTGCAAAAAGCTAAAGAAAATAAACTTTCTTATATGTTTTTCCCAAATATTGAATTTGTATTCAGCAAACTAAATACTAAATTACCTTAATTATTCGGTTTTAACTTTAAAATCAAAACTTTTTCTTTCAATTATACTATCAATAAAATCATATTCGTACATATTAAATCCATTTTCCCTAATTTTTTCGGCCATGTATTGATATAATTCTCCTTGTTTTTCTTTATAACCGTCAGGATCCGAAAAATGAGAACAGAATTCAATTGCAGGATGTAGTGTTTTAACACCTATATCCTTACAAGTTTTAATCCATTTATCTATTTCTTCTCGATTATCATTAACATTTGGCATAATAATATATTTAGATATAATTCTATCGTCATTTCCGCATTTTTTGGCATTTTTAATATAGTGTTTTATGTTTTTGATAACATCATTATAGCAATCACGTCTTTTTAGTAATTTAAATGTCTCTCTTGAACCCGAGTCAATAGAAATAAGTATACCTGTACGTCTGTCTTTTTTTTCAAGCGCTTTGGATAAATACTTTTCATATTTAATTCCGTTTGTTTGAAACCAAAATCCATAACTTGCTTCTTTTTGTTTTAAAAGAAGTTTTATTATATTAGGGAATTCTTTCAATACAGTAAGCTCGCCTCCGCCAAATACAAAATAAGCATTAGGATGAATCATATTTTCCTTAATCATTCTTTTTATTATCGGGAAAATTTGTACAACAGGACTATTTGTTTTATGCTCTGTTATTTTTCCTTTAGTTTCAGGCAACAAGGCACAATAACAACAAGCACAGTTACAATGTATCCAATGTGACAGTTCTATTTCTTTAAACCTTTTATCATCATCCCAATCTTTATCTTCAACATACGGACAAGACATACAGCCTTCATGAGGCAATATACCTTTCTTACAGTTTTCTATAATTTCTTCTCTATTTTTAATAAATTTATCAAAGAAATCTTTTCCGTAGAAAAAATTAACATTATCATATCGCTTTATACCTAATGGTTTATTACAAAAAGTAACTCCGTCATGCCTAAACGAAATACCGTTTTGAATAAATTTACAACTCTTATAACTCATATATTTCCTCACTATTTCATTATGTTTCAACTTACAATTTTAAAGCATATTTATTTATTATATATTCTGTTTTATCCCATGTTAACAATTTTATTCCCTTTTCTTCACATAATTTTTTCATGTGCAGATACAAACTGCCGTAATGAGCAGGCAATGGTGTTTCATCTAAATTTGTAAACATGATATATTTATTATCAATCATAAATTCAATATTGCTTATTCCGATATCAGACATTAAATTTACAAATTTTGTTATTTCTTCAAGATTATCATTTATATGTTCTATAACAATGTATTTAACAATAATTCTTTTTGAAAATTTACTCTTTGCATATTTTCTTAAATTTTCAACCGAGTCTTTAAATTTATCTACTCTTTTTAATTTGTAATATATTTCGGGAGTTGCGCAATCAAGTGATGTTGTGAATATAGTAAGATCTTTATCTAAGAGCTCTTTTACTATCGGCTGGTAAATTATATTATTTGAAAGTATATAAAATTCTTTGAGTCCGTTTTTTAAAAATTCTTTTACCATAGGTTTGAATTCTTTTAAAACTGATATATCTCCGCCTTGTATACTTACAAATAGGTTTTCCCTGTCTAATAAATCTTGTTTATATAATGCTTTTACCAGAGGAACTATGTCATAATAATCGCTTTTTCTTGGTTTTGTATCAATTTTCCCTTTGGAGTGGAACATTCTGGCGCAATATATACATCCGCAGTTACAATGAGTCCAGTGGCTTATATTTATTGTTTTAAATTTTGGTAAAATTATATCCGTTGGTTTTCGCTCACGCAGAAAATAACATCCTTTGCAAGGTGATTTTTCAATATCTTCTTCATTTAAGAGTTTAAAAGCATTTGTTTTTAGTGCCCGAAAAGCCTCCCAATCTATTTTTTGACCTCTGTACGCTTCATAATATACAGGACCTATCTGTCCCGTGCAACAGGACATTATTCTGTCATGGAAACAAGATAAAACATTATTTAATTCATCACAAAAATATTGTTTCATTAAATTCCTGCCTATAAATTAAGTACCAGAGCTCTGTCATAAAACTCAAACGCGATTTTTTCCTGCTCGCAACGGTTTCTTATATATCTTAATAAATCTTTTACATATTCCGGCACTTCACCGTTTTGCCGAACAAACCATTTTTCCTCTATATCGGCTATTAAATATTTGACGCCCAATTTGTTTATACAAAGCTCAAGCCATTTATCTATTTCTTCTTTTGTATCATTTATGTTAGGAATTATTATATATTTTACCCCCAAAGAGGTCGGATGATACTTCGCTGCTGATTTTGCGTAAGCCTTTATATTTTTGCAAACATCATTAAATTTATCAACTTTTTTTACCTTTTTGAATACTTCCCGGGTCCCTGCGTCAAGTGATATAACTATATGAATATCAACATCTTTTTCCTTAAGCACTTTTGCTGACATTTTACTGTATTTTATTCCGTTTGTATAAAGTGCATAGTGTTTATTTCCGTATTTCGCAAAAAGTTTTATTATATCATCAAACTTCTTTAATATTACGGGTTCACCCATTGCAAATGAAATATGAGCTCCGGGGGCTTTTTCAAGATTATATATTTTATTATTCAGCATTTCTTTAAATAACGGAAATATATCGTACGGCTTGTAGGTTCTGTGCTCAAGTATCTCTTGATAAGAAAAACAATATATACAATTAGCATTACATTCGTTTGAATGTCCTATCCATATCATATCAATGTAATTATCAAGGTCGGATAAAAATTGTTCTTCCGAATTTTCATCAAATTCCTCTATCCAATGACAACCTTGGCAAAATGGCGGAATATCCCCGTTTCTCATGTTTTTTACGAGTGTATTTTTTATTTCAAAGACTTTGTTCCAATCTGCTTTATCTTTAGGTCCTGCGTATGGAATTATATAATTATTGTTTCTTTCTTTAGGGGAATGTATTGAAAGATGACAATGCCTGAAACAATCATAATGTATATACAGCCCATGGGCTAAATATCTGCACCTGTACATCTTTCCCATAATATGAATACCTCTTTAATAAATTATATCATAACTAAATATTTTACAAGATTTTGAAGTATTGAAATAAAGTGATAATATTTTTTTATGAAATATAAAAGTTGCAGACTGTTAGAACATGGAATTTATATATATCTGGACCCCGGAACAGGGCAGTTATGTGCCGGTCACTGCTGCAACAGCGATCATTTGGAATTTAATGACAGGTTATATATTTATCCTGATTTAAAAAAGGAAATTTTAGATTGGAATTATGTCTTTTCAGAAAAACGAAAATTAAGGGAAAATGCAAAAAAGGGAATTTATCCTGTTCAATGTGAGGGCTGTTTTGAACTTCAAGAGCGCAATTGGGATGATGATGATTACATTAATCACTTGACAGCAGCGCATATAATGAAATGTAATTCCCGCTGTATATACTGTCCTACGGGAAGAATAGAAGAATGGCACAATATGGAACAAGATGTTGACTTAAAACCGTTAGTAGAAGAATTATTGAATAAAAATTTGTTGAAATTTAACGGCTCACTTAGATTTGTCGGCGGTGAACCTACTTTGATGAAAGAATTTGATTGGCTGGTTGATTTATTTTCGGCTCATAATGTTCCTGAAATATATGTTCCGACTTCCGGAATAAGATTATCTAAAAGTCTTTGCAATGCTTTGGAAAAAGTTGAAAGTGCTGCAATAGTTGCAAGTATTGACTCGGGGTGTAAGGAAACCTTTGAAAAAATTAAGGGTACTAAGTTTTTTGACCTTGTTATGAAAAATATGAAAACATACCTAAATCATGCCCGCTTAAAAAACTTTGTAATTTTAAAATACATTCTTCTTACGGGCTATAATGACAGCGCAAAAGAAATTGATATGTGGCTTAAAAACTGTGCGGATATGGGTATTGTTGAAGTTCAGTTTGACAGTGAGCATTCCGTTTCATCTTCCGAAAATTGCGAAAATAAAAAATACATAAATCGTACAATAAAAATGCTGAAATACGCTGAACTTGCTGCGAAAAAATATAATATAAAAGTTACTTCATTTTTAGCTTTTATGAACAGGGCGCATAAAATCTATGAAAACCAATTGTTATTTTATAATCAAAATAAAGATAAATTTATTGATTTAACTGATTTTGAGATTGATTATAACAAATATTATAAAGACCTTTATATCAATATTGATAAAGATTTTAACCATCTTGAGGATATAGATAAACTTATTCAAGATGACAGATTTTCACCTTTGCGCAGAGCATTTTTAACTTCTGATTATAAAGAGATAACAAAATCGCCGAATTTTGAAAAAGCTGTTAAGTCTTTATTAAGATTAGGTTTTGACCTTGATTTTACAACAAGCAAATATAAAGATACGATTAAAGAAATATTAAAAACAAGTTTTTCGACTGTTAAATTAAAAAGAAATTATTTAAAATTTTTTATTAAAAAAGATAATTTTTCGGGTAATATCTTATGAAAAAAGATTATGTCTGATAACTTTGTATAATCTGTTAAATATAATTATTTTATTCTCTATTTTTATAATATTGATTTTTTTATTCTCATAAATATGTCATAAAGATGATGTATATAAATGATAAACTGTTTTATTTAAAAAGAGGATAAACAATAATATTACTTGCCTGTCAGCCATTTTATATTCTTCCTGATGTCAATCTTTATGATTTAGCCATATCAAAAAAACTTCATTCCCAAATTTTTGATAAAAATTGTGCAACATATTTGATTTATCCGGAAAAAAATTATAATGTTAATGTTGACGCGGGTGTTACTTTTAAAGATAATAAAATGGCAATTAAAGAGTATCTTGAGCGGGATTTTGGCTGTGAATGAAATTAAACAATTAAAATTTTCTAATATTATAAAAAGTATTGATAATAATTGATGATTGTAAGGATAAAAATATAAGGGAGTCAATATGCTATGAAAAGAAGATTGTCCATAAAATTTTTTAATATAATTTTACTTTTTTCTATTTTTTGTTTCTTATTGTACAAATTAAGATACTCGGTAATTGTTAATGATGATATAACTGATATACTTGTATATAAATATACTTTTTTTCATGGGCGTTATTTTACAGAATTAATCTCAACAATCTTTATTGATATAATTCCCGGTTTTTTCAAAATTCCTGTCCAAGATTTTGCAATAGTTTCAGAGGCTTTAACGAAATCTTCATTCTTTATAATTTTATTAATTTTAATAAATAAAACATTTACAAAATTTAATAAATCAAAAACTTTATTTGAAATAGTTTTGTATCCGTTGTCATTTTTTATGATATTTTCGATGTTATATCAACTTGATTATATTAAGGTATTTGATACAATGCAAACCTTTATGGGATATATTTTCCCGTTTATTTTCTTTATACTTTTCTGGTTGAAATTATACGATGTATATTCAGTAAACAAAAAATCTGAAATTTCTTGTGCTTGGAATAATAAAAACTTAATTTTGCTTATTCTATACACAATTATTGTAACTTTGAGTAATGAGGAACTCAATTTTGCAGCTTTTATTTTACTATTATTTTTATTATTTAACAAAAATGTGGCTCGAAAATATGTTATATGTTCCTTAATCGCAGTGTTTATAACAGGATGTTTCGTTTATTCATCACAGGGGTTTTTGGATATAATAAATGGGTATAATATTAAAATAATTTATAATTTTAATTTACATAATGTATGGGAATATCTAAGAATTTATGGCAAATTTATATTAGCTGATAATTTATTTTTATGGATTCCCTATGTAAGTTCTATTATATTTATTCTCATAAAAAATTGTCCGAGAAAATTTCGCGATAAGGAACGTGAGCGAAATTTTGGAGTGGCAACTTTAAAAGGTGAGCACTTG
>CANPYB010000016.1 GCA_947587605.1 Candidatus Gastranaerophilales bacterium | reverse complement strand
TACAAAAAGAAGCAGAAAAGATAAATTTTTCTAAAACCATTGAAAGAATTTTTATTTCAAAATTAACAGAAGCTGTACTGGAAGATTTTAAATATAAAGAACAAATAGATGAAATACGTATTGATTGCGGCCGAGATTTAAACGTATTTAGTGATATTCTTTTTTATTTTCCGGGAGCTTGGGATAATGATGAAAAAAATAGACATGATTTGTGTTACCTTGGCATAAGTTTATGGGGTAATAATTATCGCTATTATGCAGGATTGCATAAGGCTCAATGTGGTATAACAAGGCCAAAAAACGGACACGGAGATAAAGAAAATAAACAAGCAGGCTATAATTACTTGTGCCAAAAATACAGTGAGTTTTTTAATCCTCAGAGTACAGATACATGGAGTGGTTACAGCTATGATAAAGAAATGTATTTATATAAAAAAATTGATATATCAAATTACACCGTAGAAAAATTAAAGAAAAAAGTTCAAGATGATTTAGAAAAAGTATATACAATAAGGGAAAATAAATGTCACGATTAAATAAAGCGGAACAAATAATAGAACTGGCGATGATGTTTCAAAACAGCTTCTCCGGGCTTTGCATTGAAGATATCAGACAACATTTTGAATGTTCAAGACGCTCAGCTGAGCGAATGAAAACATTATTATTTGAAATGTTCCCTGAAAAAATCGAAGAAGTTCAATCTTTTGACAAGAAAAAACGATGGCGTTTTGTAAAAGGCACAATGAACTCTTTAATTTCCTTTTCTGTTGATGATTTTGCGAATTTAGAGTATCTAAAAGGTCTAACTGATGATGAAAATAAGAAAAAACAGCTTGAAGAATTGATTTTAAAAATAAAAGCGCTGACCCCGCAAAAAAACGCAAGAGCCTTAGAAAACGATATTGAAGCAGTTATAGAATCTGAGGGCTTTGCGGTAAGGCAATATTCAAGGGTAAAAGCAGACCCGAAAACTATGGAAATGCTTAGGTGTGCAATGCTTTCATTCAAAAAAATTGTGTTTGACTACCCCACGGATAAAGGAAACCGCAAAATCACTTTAAATCCTTATGGCGTGATAATATCAGATAAATACTATATTGTCGGGTTTAATGAGTATGTAAATGATTTGAGGCTTTATAGAGTTGATAAAATAAAAAATCTTGAAATTACTGAAGAATATTTTGACAAAGACGAGAAATTTTCATTGCGGGAATATTGTAATAAATCATTTTCAATATACCAAGAAGAACCGCTGAACATCACACTTGAATTTGATAAATCAATAGCAGAGGATGTTCTAAACTATCATTTTCATCCCACGCAAAAAATTATACAGCTTGATAACGGGAATATTGAAGTTAAATTTACCTCCGGCGGGACTCAAGCAATATGTTTTGAACTGTTTAAATGGGGAAAAAATGTAAAAATCAAAAAACCAAATAAATTAAAAGAGCTCTATAAAATATATTTAAAAGATGTATTAAATAGTATTTAGTTATTTTTATAAAATAAGCATCAGCCCCAAAAGTGTAAACGTGAAATGCTGTAAATACTGTATTGGTAATATATAGAGATGTATCCGGTTCTCACGCTTCAAACAGCTTTAAATAAATTGTCGAAAAAGCTGTTATTCGCCTAATGCGAGGCTGTACGGCTTACGCCTACACACTCATAAAAATCTTATCGTTCCGATTTTTTTAGGATTTTGCATAGGCTGAAGCGAAGCGAAATGCCGAAATAGCACCGAAATAACGAACGAATTTTGCGAAGCAAATAGTGAGCGGCTTTAAGGGGTTAAGCAATAATCCTTTTTATTGTTGTCTTTTAAAGCCGGTTTTGGGCAGGAAGTCTTTTAACATTCACTTAGTATATCCAATAGATTTAAAGCATATTAGGCTTGTAGATTTGGTAGCGAAGCCTAACCAAACATTTTTATTTCATTGTTTTATTCGTTTGTTCATATTACATAATTAATTTGATTTTGGAATAGCGGGTAAAGCATTCATTTGATTTAATCTATTTCCAATAGCAGTATAAGTTTCTTCTGAAAAATTAGGATTTTTAACAAGTACCCATTGTCCATTTATATTGGTGTATCTGTTAGAGCAAGCATAATTAGTATATAAAGTTTGTAAAAGTTGAGTTTCACCCTGAAATGCTTCATTAGGTTTAACGGGGGAGGGTTGAAAGTTTTGCGGTGGAATTGGAATATAGTAACTATTCAGACCAGTATTTTGCATATTTTATTTCCTTTCTGTTTTTATTTTATACTTTTGATAATAGATTTCACTTTTAACAAAAACCCATTCCGGGAGTATGCATCATTTGATCTTGCATCATTTGATCTTGCATCATTTGATCCAGTTGCATTTGATTTTGCATTATCATTTGATTCATTAGAGTTTGATTATGAAAATGAGTTTTCTCTTGCAGCAACTCTTGAACTATTTGATTTTGAATTTCATTTGTTTTCCTTGTTTCAATGATTTTTTTCAGAATAGAATCAATAGATTTATCATCTAACAGACCGCCTTTAAAACCATATTCTTCTGCGAATTTTTCACTCATTTTGTCATTTTTATTATTTATAATTGTTGAAATATATAATAAACTTGCGATATCATACGCATTTATTTTTTTATTTTTTGCATTCATTAAAATATTAAAGTTATCAACAGCAAGTTTTTTATCTTCAGCTTTAATTATTATATTTGCTATCGTCCTTTTATATCCAAAGAACGATCTTCCCATTTTATTTTTATCATTAAGTGCATCTATAATTTCTTTTCTATTTAAATCATGACTAAGATACTGAATATTACTTTTAGGTGTTTGACCCTGTATTAGAGAACTAAGCACATTTGATGTCTTATATGAAGTTCCAATTGAGTCAGCTTTTTTTACCCCGAAATTTCCCACATTTTTGAAATTAACATTATTGTATAAATTTAACGAGCTTATATTCATTAAAATGCACCTTTTAATTTTTAACACATAAATATAAAACTGATAAAATATAATAATTGCAAAATTTCAGTTTATTTATTACAAAATGTAAATTATAAAAATAGTTTTTTATGTTGGATTTTAACCAAACTTCTTTCTAATTATTCAAAATACTTCTATCAATATTTTTTCTTTTTTAAACCGTTTTAAAATAACAAGAAAAATGGCAATTAATTCTATTAAAACTTGAGGGAAATATAATAACAACCACTTTTCTTTGCTAGTTATATCTTTATATTATAAGGGTTTTCAACTTTGTCTTGATAATATTTCATGGAAGCGAAACATTTTTCAACCATATTTGATACGGTTGTTTCCGTATAAAAAGCCGTATGAGGTGTAATAATTACGTTAGGAAAACTTTTCAATATGGAGAAATCATCATTATCTATAACATCACCCATTCGATTATAATAATATAGTCCGTTTTCATTTTCTATTACGTCAAGTCCTACTGCAGATATTTTCCCTGATTTAAGGTTTTTAATTAGTGCTTTTGAATCAATTAAACTGCCCCTTGCAGTGTTAATTATAATAACGCCGTCTTTCATTTTGCTTATTGTATTATCATTAATTATGTGATGTGTATCGGCATTTGATGCCATATGCAAAGTAATAATATCGCTTTTTTCAAGCAGTTCATCCAAACTTGTGTATTTTGCATACTTTTTAACATCTTCAATTTCAACTATGTTGTATGCCAAAATTTTACATCCGAAACCCGAAAGATGTTTTATAACCGTTGACCCGATATTCCCTGTTCCTATAACCCCTATGGTTAAGGTTGATATATCTTTACCAATCTTTCCTTTTAGCGAATAATCTTGAACCATTGATCTTAAAATTATTTGATTAACTTTCCTGCTTGTCATCAGCATAAGCATTATTGCATAATTTGCAACGCACTCCGGCGGATAATTTACGGCAGAAACTTTCATTCCTTTTTCTTTTATATATTGCAGAGGAATATGGTCATATCCTATACTTCTGCACAAAATGTGTCTTATTCCATAATTATACAATTTGGATATAAGTTCCCGGGTAACCTCACAGGGTGTAATACTAATGGCATCACAGCCTTTTACTATTTCTAAATTCTGTAGTGTCGGATATTCACTTGTCCATACATAGTCTATGTTATATTTTTTGCTGTATTCTTCACATAACCCGAGTTCATCAAATTTTCTTAATGCAAAAAAGGCTATTTTCAATGTTTCAACTCTCTTTTTTAATATACAACATTAATTATAATAAAAAAGCAAAAAAGGTTAAACAAAATTTAATCATTTTGCAATGTCCCGGCAGAAACAGACTTTAAAAGTTATTGTTGAGTTAGTTATACACTATCCTTAAAAACTGTCAAAATAACGGCTTTCAAACTTTTTATAGCATTGCATATATTTTTTATCGCCTAAGCCTTTTTTCATTAGTGAATTTTGAACAAATGAATACGTTTTTTCCGTAATTGTCTTATCATCACTCAATCCTGCAATTTTACCCGCGATTTGGCATTTTCGTATAATGCTTCTTGTAACTTCGCATAATTTAGTTTTATCTTTATCATCAAGCGCTTTCATACATTCATCATGCAAAAGTGCATCACACAAAACACAAATTAAATCTTGTGTACAATTCAAGTCAGGCTTAAGGAACAAAAATTTTGACGGATCTTCGAAGAAATCAAAGTATTGAATTTTTTTATTTGCAAAATCTATCATTATATTATTCGGATTAAAAAAATCTATTTTAATGCCGTGATCAGAAAGATATTTAACTTGACTTGCGAAATCAACAAAAGAGTTTAAGGGTAGTTTTTCAAGTTCAATCATCTTGTCTAAAAAACTTTTTGCATCTTTAGCAGGGATTGCATCGCCATTTTGAATATATCCGACATATTTTGTTTGCCAATTATCCATGCCATAAGGTTGTCCGTTTAATTTTTCCATAATCATAAAGTTAGAATTTTGCAAAATCGGCAAAGAAAAATTATATTTAGGAAATGGATTTTCACATTCTATAAATTCACTGCCCAAGTTTTTATCAGGAGTTAATAATCTTGCAATAACGAAATCATTAATCCCGTCTATTGAATAGACTACCTTTTTTGCACCTTGTCCAAGTTTGTTTTCTTCTTTTGAAGTAAATTCATAAGCGGCATCATTTAAGTCCATACCCGGATAATTTTGTTCGAATTTTTTTAAGAAATCGGCAGCCTTTGATGTTTTTTGTCTGCTGCCCGAAAAGAAAACCGTATCTTGGATATTTAATTTAACAAGAGGTCTTTGTTTTGTTTGCAATTGTATATTTTTATAATTTATAAAATTTACGGGGATAATTTTCATTGGCATAATTTTGTCCTAATTTTGATAAATATAAAAATGGTAAAAATTTTTTTTGCCTAAATGGTGAAATTACTTTGGTTTGATTAAATCCCGCCTGTTAAAAACCAAAATGCTCAGCTAAGTGTGTTTTTTCACTGCTCACTTGTATTTAATGTTTTTCTTGGTATACTTATAATATACAAATTTTATCATAATTATTTTATGAGATTACACTTAATAATATATATTATAAATAATATTAAGAGATTATCAGATACCATATTTAACAATGGTAAAAATTGTTATGACTATATTATATCCTTAGGGTACAACTGTGAAGTCTCATACAAATTTTTAAAATATTTTAAACAGGAAGTTTCGGGATTATTTAATTGGAGTAAAGTAAATACAATAGATAATTTAATTTACGCTCTTGAAAATTTTGATAAACTTGGTACATCGGGATTTGTAATGGAAATGCCTCTATGGAAATGTATCAATACAAATATAAGTTTTCATGGAAAAGTTCAAGCTAAAGATTATTTAAAAAATAATTATGCCGAAGAAGAAATAGAAAAAGATAAATCAGAATTAAGTGAAAGAATTAAATATTTAAAAGAAAAATTTATAAATATTTTATGCAATAACAAACGCAAGCTATACATATATAAAATAAAAAATAAAGATATTAACGACTCAACAGAAGAAAAAATTTTAAAATTAAAACATCAATTAACAAAAATGGGCGGTAAAAACTTTGATATACTTATAGTAGCACTTAAAGACCAAATTAATAAATTTCCCATAAACACCAATGAATATAAAATACGCTTTATTGACGCATATCCTCCGGACAGTGAGGTAACTTGCAAAAAATTCAAAAATAATTGGAAGAAAATATATAATGAATTTCATCCTAAACTTTCAATATGGTCTAAAAGAAAAAAATACAAATTTTACTAAGCAGCGAGCTGAATTAAAGCTGATTATTGATATTTTTAATAAGATATAAGCAGGTGCCGTTTTTTAAAAAGTCTGCTACTTTTTTATAATTAAACGGACTCGGATGTGTGGGAGTGTTGCTTGTTTCATTCCAGCAAAAGTATTTTAGCGCTCCTTGCGCCTGTGATAGCCATTTCTTTTTTGTTTCGGTAATTATTTGCTGATTGTCATGCCCCCAGGCTATTAATACGTCGCTGTTTGTTTTTAAATTCCTGCTTATTTCTTCATTATTTACATCATTTATATAATCTTGGGGATTTTTCAATATGTCTTTCGGGTCTGAAGTGATTATCGAAAAAAGATTTAAAATAACGATTTTTGAATATTTACATTTATCCGCTATCCTTATTACATTAGTAATTGTGCCGTCAACAAATGTTTTCTTTTTACCGTTTTCTGTTAAATCAACCGGCGTATCTTTTGTTGAAATTCTTTTTTTTATTGTTTTTTCGGACGGATTAAACATTATTGCAATCAATGTATCTTTGCCTCCATTTTCCAAATTAACCGTTAACGTATACCTGTTTGTATAATCATCATTATACACGGCAACAGCTTCTTTTATTGTTATAATTTTATTATTAATTTCATCTTTTACCGTTCCCGTATAATAGCTTTCTTTCATTCTTAATCCTTTCAAAATTTAGCTTATGAAACTTTTTATTTTTGAAAAGTAATTTTCACATTTAAGTCCGCAAGCGCACTTGTTGAGGAGGGTTTATTTTTCCATAATTTGATATAAATCTGCTGTTCATCTGAATTTACAGCGGCACTTTGCTGCGGAGCTGCTGATGGGGTATTATTTCCAAGTGTTACCGAGCGTACTTTTTTCGTTTGAACAGGGGCAGGCGTCGTAGTCGTCGTAGGAGCAAAATGATCTTTTTTTTGTATTTTTACCGGCCTAAACTGCAATTCATCCCGCGATACCGACCAATTGTTACATCCGCCGGCTACTCTGCAGGCATCGCCTAAATGTATAAAATCTGTTATTTCTTTTACACTTGTACTTATATTATCACTTGTTTTAAAATTCATCTTTAATGTAGATTTACTTTTATCAAGGTACATATATTTATACCCAAAATCCCTTGCATTAAGGGCCGTTATTTGATATCCCGTATTATCATTTCCGATATCAAGTAATTTTTTATATGCAATCTCTACTTCTTTTTTACTTTTTGTATATGTTGCTTTTAAAGGTACCATAGTTTGAGAAATACTTGTACAAAAGTTTTTATATTCCGTAACATCGGGGGTTGAATACGGATATTCTATTAATACGGGCAATGACGGATTTATTAAACTTCTGCTGTGCGATGATGCACCACTTGTTCTTAGTATGAAATTATCGGGTTTCGCCGCATTATAAGTAAAACACCAATCCATCGATATCCAGGGTTTATTACTTTCTATTCCGCCAAATACTTCCTCGGACGGCTGATAATTAGGAACAGCAAATATTGATTTTGCTACATAGGCTTTTCTTATATTAAAAATTTCCTGCTTCGATTTATAATTTAAGTCTATCGGCTGATTTATAGTTATATTTTCCACATCATCCGCATTATTATTAAGCGGAAATAAAATACTTATACTTAATGCAGTTAAAACTACCGCAGACATTGTAATTATTTTTTTATTCATGATATTCTCCTCTGTTGAAAATATTATATTACTTTTTCAACAATTATTATAGATTTTCATCGGTTAAAGAATATAAATCCTTACCTCCTGCCGCTTTATATAATCCGATTGTTGTAATTAATAAATTTATTTTGTCGGATACTTCTTCTTTTTGAGTTAATAAATATGCTTCTTTTGCATATAAAGCGTCAATATCGGCAGATGCGCCAATTTCATTTTTTTCTTTTGCAAGGGTATATATCTTTGTTTGCGTCTTTAATCTTTTTACACTTTCAATATAATTATTATTTGCACTGTTGTATTCAATAAGCCCCGAATTCATTTCTTTTATTCCCTCTAAAATAGTTTTTTGATAATCATTCAAAGCCTCTTCATACTGATATTTTTTAAGTTTTAAAAAGGCTATTTTTCTTCCGCCCGAAAATAAATCCATATAAGGCAGAACACCTAAATTCAAGAACTGAGAAGCTCCGTCAAACAATGTATTTAAGGTATAAGCATTAAGCCCGATTTGCCCCACTAATGTAAATTTAGGTAAAAATTCACGTTTTGCCGCCTTAACATCAAAACCTATTTTTTTAATATTTGCTTCACTTTGTTTAAAGTCAGGACGATTTTCAACTATAGATGAAGAATACTCTTTGGGTATATCTTTTAAAATAACAACATTTTCATAATTATTGCGTTTCACATCATCATTATTTGCAAGATATACTTTTAAAGTTTCAATCAACAATTTTTTTGTTAAGTCATGATTATTTTTTTCTTCTTTTAGCAAGGTAAGATATTTTTCTTCTGCAAGTACTTCGTTTATAGTGCAAAGCCCTGTATCATATTTATCACGTGTCATTGAAAGTATTTTTTCTTGAGTTTTTATTAATTCATTTTGTATTTGCAATAATTTATCGGCTTTAATTAAATTAAAGTAATCAACGGCAAAATCTGAAGTAAGAGCAATATACGTTGCTCTTTGAGCTTGTTTTTCCCACTCTAACTGCTGTTCAAGGCTTTTTCTTTTATACCTGTTTAAGCCCCAAATATCTATTTCATAGCCCGCAGTTAAGGGTAGGTTATAGTTATATTGCGAGTATTTAGGTATTTCCATTTCACCAAACCTTTGGCGCGGAGCTTGTAAATCCCTGTTTAAATCGCCCGAAAAACTTAAAAACGGCAGTTCATTGGCAAACTGCATTTTAACCATTTTTTCATTTTCTTTAATTTTTAACGCAGTATTTTTTAAATCATAATTATTTTTATAGACCGTCAACAAATTATCTTTTAGAAAATCGTCATGGTATTTTTCCCACCAGCTTATGTTTAAATACTCCAAAGTTTTTTCGGGTGCGGAAGTTTCTTTTTTTGCATAAGCTGACATGCCTGTAAGCATAATTATAAGTATCATTATAAAAGTTTTTTTCATTGTCATATTCCCAAGATTTTCCTTGTGATATAATTTAATCACAAGATTATTTTATATTAAAAACAATGGAACACAAAATAACCGAAACATTAGTCACTGACGAGGACAAAAGACATATATACGAAAAAAAACGTGTAATTGTTCCTGCAATAACAGCATTAGTTATATTGGTTTTGGGAGTTATTATTTCAATAAACTCAATATTCTATAAATCAACAGATGATGCGTTTGTAGAGGGACATATTATCAGTGTTGCGCCAAGAATAGCAGGACCTGTTATCAAATTATACGTTGAAGATAATCAGCAGGTTAAAACAGGTGATTTATTGCTTGAAATAGACCCGAAAGATTATGAAGCAAAATTAAAGCAGTCAAAAGCAAAACTTGAAGAAACTCAAGCAAGTTTAATCAGCGCAGATAATGAGGTAATAAAAACATCTTCGGAGCTTGATTTTGCACAAAACGAATTTGGCAGATATTCAAAAATGCACTCAAAAGGCATAGCTTCTACTCAAGACTACGAAGCAAGCAAAAATAAACTGACGGCGGCACAATCTAACAGCAGAAGTGCTAAAGCTAAGTATGACGAAATAACGGCAGCGGTTAAGGAATTAGAGGCTCAAGTTGAGCAGGATGAATTAAATCTTTCTTACACAAAAATTTATGCGGTACAAGACGGCAAAATTACCCATAGAAGCGTTGAAGAAGGGAATTATGTTCAAACCGCACAGCCTTTATTTGCAATCGCTAAAGATGATGTTTGGATTGTTGCGAATTTTAAAGAAACTCAAGTCGCTAATATGAAAAAGGGACAAAAGGTAAAAATTAAAATTGATGCTTACGGAAATAAAAAATTTAACGGGGAAGTAGACAGTCTGCAAATGGCTTCGGGCGCTAAAGCAAGTTTATTTCCGCCCGAAAATGCGGTCGGAAGCTACGTTAAAATTGTTCAGAGAATTCCCGTTAAAATAAAATTTACCGATGATATTTCGGGTTATAACATAATCCCCGGCATGAGCGCTGTTCCGACCGTTAAGGTGAAATAAAATGGAAGACCGGGCAATCAAAAATCAAGTTCCCCTGTGGCTTATTGCAATATCAATATTAATGCCTACATCATTTTCCGCGTTAGCAACCACTGCTACAAATGTTGCTATTCCTCATATATCGGGATATTTTGCGGCAACTGCTGATGAAGCAAAATGGATTGTAACCTCTTATATGGTAGCAAATGCTTGTATGATAATGCTTACAGGCTGGCTTGAGCATATTTTGGGGCGCAAACAGCTGATTAAAATATGTATTATTATATTCACTTTAGGCGCTTTTATTTGTACCGTTTCTCCGTCTTTAAACATAATGGTTTTGGGCAGATTAATTCAAGGAATAGGCGGAGGACCTATGACGCCTATTGCACAAACAGTTTTGCTTTCGGCATTCCCCGCAGATAAAAAAGGGGTTGCGATGTCGCTGTTCGGTTTAGCCGTAATGGTATGCGCCATTTTAGGCCCGTCATTCGGCGGATTTCTTGTGGATAATCTTAATTGGCACTACATTTATTCTGTTAACATCCCTGTCGGGATTGTATCATACATACTTATCAGTAAAAATATTGAAAATACACAGACTGCTAAAGAAAAGAAACACATAGATTATATCGGGATGAGCGCATTAATTATCTGGCTTTTATCTATGCAGATTGTATTGGATAAAGGTCAGCAATATAACTGGTTTGACTGTCCATGGATATGCTGGGTTTCGGGTTTTTCTCTCGCAGTTTTAGCTTTTTTAATCATTTGGGAAATTGAAAATAAAAATTCTTTTATAAAGCTAAAGTTATTTAAGGACAGAAATTTTTTAATCGGAACAATAATTTCAACGGCAGTAAGTATGGTAGTATTTACAACAATGTATTTAGCGCCTCAATTTTTACAGAATGTTATAGGTTATACCGCACTTTTAAGCGGATATACAATGGCGCCGAGGGTTATTTCATGTTTAATTATGCTTGCGGTTATTCCTAAGTTAATGAAAATTTATGACAGCAGAATACTAATCGCAATAGGATTTTTCTTTTTAGGACTTGCCACTTTTGTTTATACAAACGTGAATTTAAGTGTATCGTTTTTATACGTATCAATTCCAAATTTTCTTTTGGGAATTGGCGTAATTTTAACATTTATCCCGATATCGGCACTGGCATTAGGTACTCTGCCGAAAGAATATCTTGCAGACGGAGCGAGCTTGCATAATTTTTGCAAAACAGTAGGTGTTGCAGTTATTGTTTCTATGTCATCAACTCTTGTTGCAAGGCATTCTCAAATACATCAAGGATATTTAGTCGATAATCTTTCAAAATACAGCTTGATATTTCAAAACAAAATGGCAGCGTGGACTAATACATTTATTCAGGGAGCTTCAAGTTCTTTTGCCGTAAATAAAGCTAATGCGTACGCATATAAACAAATGGTAACTCAATCAACATTATTTGCTTATGTTGATACTTTTGCAATCGTAGCCATGATTGCATTTATCTTAATCCCTGCCGCTTTGTTTATGAAAATTAAAAATTAGCTGTTTTATTGCAAAGATTTTTCAAAAATTTTACCTATTTCTTTTCTGTAATACGCATTATGGTAATCAACTTTTTTTAAATAAGCATAAATAAACTAATGTAGATATTAATTGATATGATAAAAAAACTATTCGGGAAACGCATAAAAGAACTTAGGATTAAGAAAAATCGAACGCAGGAACAGCTTGCCGAGATATTGAATATAGGAGAACGTAACTTGAGCAAGATAGAATGCGGGGTTAATTTCGTTAGTGCCGAAACGCTTGAAAAACTTTCTGAAGCCTTAAAAGTCTCTTTTAAAGATTTGTTCGATTTTGAACATCTTAGGTCTGAAGAATTTAAAAAAGATAAACTTATAGAGGCAATAAATAACAACGATATTGATTTAGAACTTCTTTACAGAGTCTATAAAGCACTAAAAAAATAAAAAGGCAATTTATTTTATTGATTTGTTTTAAATAAGCAAAAGGAAAAAAATGCTTATTAATAATTCATTTAAGATAACACATAATATTCCCATAAACAGCTTTATAAGATTTAAAGGCTCCGTTGCCACAGACATAGCTGAATTTACAAATGCGCCAAAAAATATTAATATTTCAGAAGTTATGGATGATACATTCCGTGAAAAATATTTAAGCGAATTGGAAAAAATGGGATTGCTTAAATTAACAGGACCACGTTATATAAAGGACTTAATAGATTTAACCGATGAAACATCAAAAAATACTGCTGATATTTTAAAAGAAAAAAAAGGCAGATTAAAAACAATTGAAGACGTCAGAAAAGAATTTAAACTGCCTGCTATATGTACTGATAATATAGATTTTCCAACTTATGAATTTACATCAGTAAACAATGATTACGATAAATCATTAACTTTCGTTGAATTAACTGATGAAGTCTTAAAATCATTGGAAGAATGGCAGATTAAGAACCAAAGAACAAAACGAAAACCTGTATATAAATATTTTGTATTAGATCAAACATGTGCGGGAGAAAGATACATACCTGCTACTTATTTAAGAAAACTCGGGTTTTATTCCGTAAAAGGACTTACAAGACTTGTACAGGAAGGTAAATTGACAGGAATTATAAAAGAACAAACAACTGCAGACGGAATTAAACAACAAGCGTATATTGATTTAAAAGATTTTGACAATTATACAAAATTATTAAAACTCAGAGAAAAAAATCCAAACACAAAAACACTATCAGAATTTGCAAAACTTGCGGGAGTAACTCAAAAAAAAGTATTACTTGCCGTAATGAACTCGGATGTAGATATAATTCAAGAAACAATATTTTCATCAGATTTAGACCATATATATATTGATTTGACAAAACCGAAAAATAAACAGTTCTGTGAACAATGCAGATTCGAGCAGGAACTTATAAGACAAATAAAAGAAGCTGAAGCTCAACAGACAAGAAAAGATAAAGAAGCTCAAAGAATACAAAATAAAGATATAAGTGAAAAATTTCAGTCTTTAAAAATGAAACTGGTATGGTATTTTTGTCCTGATACAAAAAAAACAGCTTCAATTATGGCATCGTCAGACGGATATTTGTGTAAACTTTTAATTAAAGATTCCGAAGATGAAACTTTAACACCTAATGAACAACGAAAAGTAAATTCCTACAGAAAAAATATGTGGCTTAAAGCAGGTACGCAGGAATTAAAAGAGGGATTTAAGAAAGCAAATGAAATTATTGAGTTAATCAAATCTTCAGGTATAGACGCAATTGAAGATGAAAATATAAAACAAATAATCAGAATGTATTTTGAAGATTAATAAAATAAAAAACCTCCCGAAAGGAGGTAAATGGTGCCGATGGCCGGACTCGAACCGGCACACAGGGTGAACTGCGTCAGATTTTGAGTCTGATGCGTCTACCAATTTCGCCACATCGGCTTATTGTATCGCACTCGCTTATTTTATATTAAATACGTTTTTTTTTCAATGTATTTATTGACCCAAAATTATCAAAACTGCTACAATTAAATAAAATGGATAATGAAAAAGAAAATATTATAATAATCGGAGCGGGTCCTGCAGGATTAAGCTGTGCTTATTATTTGTTGAAATATACTGATTTCAAGCCTGTAATTATTGAAGCAAGCGAATTTATCGGCGGAATTTCAAGAACTCACATTCATAACGGAAATCGTATGGATTTAGGCGGTCACAGATTTTTTACCAAAAGCGAAGAAGTAATGAATTTATGGAAAGAAATTTTTCCCGTTCAAACTTCACCCTCTAAAGATGAAATAATGCTTGGCGCTAAACCCTGCGAAGATAAAACAGCTGACCCCGAAATTAATGATAATGTCTTTTTAAAACGCAAGCGCATTTCAAGAATTTTCTTTTTAAAAAAGTTTTTTGACTATCCTATATCATTTAAACCGAAAACTTTTATAAATTTAGGATTAATTAATGTTTTAAAATCAGGTTTTGGTTTTTTCATTGCAAATATTCATAAACGCAGGGAAAACTCGCTTGAGGACTTCTACATTAACAGATTTGGCAAAAATTTATATAAAATGTTTTTTGAAAACTACACAGAAAAAGTATGGGGAATTCATCCAAATAAGATTTCTCCCGATTGGGGAAGCCAAAGAGTTAAAGGATTATCTTTAATTTCTGTTTTAAAAAATGCACTTTTAAAACCTTTTATTAAAAAAGAAAAAATTGAAACATCTTTAATAGAAGAATTTTTATATCCGAAAAAAGGTCCCGGACAGTTATATGAACGAATGGCTGAAATTATTAAAAATAAAGGCGGAAACATAATTTTAAATAATACTGTTGTTGGTATTAATTTTACAAATAACAATATATCATCTGTTACAACCGTTGATGAACAAGGGCAAACACATACTTTTAATTGCAAAGCAGTGTTTTCTTCTATGCCTGTTAAAGATTTAATCAACTCATTTAACACAGATATTGACAAAAAAGTAAAAGAAACGGCATCAAATTTGCCATACAGAGATTTTATGACAGCAGGACTTTTGGTCAAAAAAATGGCAGTGAAAAACACAACAAAATATAAATCAGTCGGTAATATAATTCCCGATTGCTGGATTTATATTCAAGAGCGGGATGTAAAACTCGGCAGAGTTCAAATATTTAACAATTGGTCACCATATATGGTTAAGGCTTTTGAAAATACCGTTTGGCTCGGACTTGAATATTTTTGCAATGAAAATGATGAATTATGGTCAATGAAAGATAATGATTTTATTTCTATGGCAAAAAGCGAGCTTGAAAAAACAGGACTTATAAAACAAGAAGATGTTTTGGATTCTGCGGTTATAAGAGTAAAAAAAGCATACCCCGCTTACTTTGGAGCTTATAAAGATTTTAATATTATAAAAGAATACTTAAATACAATAGAAAACCTATATTGCATAGGCAGAAACGGCCAGCACAGATATAATAATATGGACCACTCTATTTTAACGGGGCTCGAAGCAGTAAAGGCTTTTATTAATAATTCTTCAAAAGAAAACATCTGGAGTGTAAATACCGAAAATGAATACCATGAACAAAAATAATCTGCTTGAAATTATAATATTTTCCATTTTTTGTATATCGGTTATTGCCTTATCCTGTTTTCATGAACCTTGGTTTGATGAACTGCAGGCGTGGGGGATTTCTAAAGACAGTATATATAATATTTTATTTGTAATCCCGCATTATGAAGGACATCCTCCGATTTGGCATTTACTTTTAAAACCGTTCTCTTGGATGAATTTATTTCCCGATACGGGATTAAAAATTGTTAATTTGGCGTTTATGCTTCCTGCCGTTTGGATGTTAATTTTTAAATCAAAATTGCCCGCCCCTGTAAGGTATTTACTTCCCTTTACTTATTTTATTTTTTATCAGTATTCGATTGTTAACAGACCATATTGTATATACTGTTTAGCCTTATTTTTAATAGCAGCATTTTATAATTCAAAAAACGAACATCCGTTTAAATTTGTCAGTTTCCTTGCTTTACTTTCTTTATCTTGCTTATATGGATTAGCGGTTGCATGCGGTTTTTCTATTGTATGGATTATAGAATTAATTAAATCAAAAACTCCATGGAATAATAAATCTTATATATCATTACTTATTTTGTTTATTTTTGCTTGTATAATTACCGTTCTGATTATGCCCGATAAAAATAATTATGTTTTTAATGATATTTACGTAAGAGATAATATTGTAAAAGGGCTTTATTCATTATTCGTTTTACCTGCAGATGCTTTATTTTTTGATGTGTATAATTGGGGTGCAAAACTTCTTAATATAGACTTTGCTTATTTTATTAATGCTTCGGATAATCCTAAACTTTATTATATAAAAATATTATTTTTTACGGGATGTTTTTTGGGGTTAATTATTAATATATTTTTAATTTGCCTGTTTAAACACTTAAAAAGTCTTCTTATGTTTATTATTCCATATTTTAGCTTTCTGATTATCGGATTTTTTTATATTTCACCTCATCACATAGGATTATTAACCATTCTATTAATATCTGTTTTTTGGATTGTTTTATCTGCAAAAAAATGCGAAAATCCTAATTATAAAAAATTGCTAACATTATTTACCGTTTTAGTAATTTCAATACAAATATACTGGAGTATTTCCGCAGGTATTCTGGAGGTTAAATATAACTATTTTCCTGCTAAAGCCGAATATAATTATTTAAAACAATTTAATCTTGAAAATTATAAAATAATGTCAGCTTGGTTATCGTCAGATCCAACATTCGTTCATAAAAAAACAAGAAAAGTCTATATGGGAAATAAAATTAAAACATATAATGACTTTATTAACATATCACAAAATTATGAACTAAAAGTGAAAAATGAAATAAATTTACAATGGCCTGCCGTCTGCATAGGACAATACTTTAATAAAAATATTTTTTATAATTTTAATTCGGATAATAAAAAAATGTATATAATACATACATATTTATCACCGCAAGAAAAAGCAAAGATTATAGCACAATGGAATAAAATGGGATTGCCCGATATTATTGTCGGCAGACCAAACATTGATAATATTTTTTATGATGTTAATTCACCGTCCCAAAAATATGTTTTGCTAAAACTTTTTAATTATGGAATGATATGGAAAGATAAATATTATCCGATTGATGAAGAAATATATATTTTAAAAGGTTTAAAAATATAAGAGGTAAGTATGAAAAAAAAGAAAAAATCATTTGATTTATCATTTATAAACAATATCCTCATAGGTTTAATAATAATAGGAATTACTTTTCTTGCATATTTGTTTTTTGCAATTACATTGAAACCTCAAAATAAATCAACTCCAAATATAAAAAAAGACACGGAAAAAACACAAATACAACCCCAAAAACCTGCAGATACACAATCACAGCAAATACCGCAAGACCCTAATCTTCCTCCTTTTGAATACTATAAATTCAAATATACTTATACGGTAAATGTTCAAGGTAAACTAAAAGTCCTTAACTTAAAAATTAATATCCCGCAAAATGAAGAAGATAAACAATATATTAAAATAACTTCTGTTTCTCAAAAGCCCGATAAAGTTTATAAAACACCAAACGGCGTAATCGGCGAATATAACTATAAAGATATTTCAAAACCCGTTGTCGTTTCTTATGAGGGCGTCATAAAAACAAGAACATATAGTCTGTTAACGGCAAAAATGATGAAACAAAATAAAACTCCCGAGAAAGATTTAAGCAGATATTTAAAACCCGAAAAATATATTGAATCAAATGACAATTTAATAAAAAGCATTGCAGCAGGTATAACGGGAGACTCTCAAGAAGAAATTATCCAAAAAGTATATGAATACCTGCAACGACATATTAAATATACCGTAATCCCAAATATAGGCGCAAAACAAGCATTAATTAAGAAAAAAGGTAAGTGTAGTGAATATTCTGCAGCAATGACAGCAATTTTAAGGGCTAAAAATATTCCCGCAAGAGTAGTCGCAGGTGATATTTTAAGAGGAAAAGATACTCCCCATGCTTGGGTTGAAGTGTATTTTGATAAATACGGCTGGGTTGCTTTTGACCCGACACATCAAGGTATTAAGAAATATAAGGAAGTAAACGGAAAACAAGTGGTTGTTCAAACTATTTATAAGTCTGAAGATCCCGGCATGAGCTATATTAAAAACTGCACGAACGAAATATCTTTCAATCCCATAATGTTTATGTATGCTTCAGGACAAAAAGGACGGGCTTCATATAATGAAGTTTTTGAAGTCCAACGCTTGAAATAGAACTTTATACAGTATTACCCAAAATTATAATTTATGTTTTTATTTATGTATTAATTTACAGGTGTTTATGATTAAAAAATTTTTAATTATTTGTTTAATTTTCATAGCTTTAACAGGTGCGGTCATTTGGTTCTGCTTTTACAAAAGAACTCCTATCAAGAACCTTGACTACTATTATAAAGACAATAATACAACCATTTGTTTTCCACATTTGGATAATTGTTGTTCTGCAGAACCTACACAAATTAGTTTTATTAAAAATAAAACATTTATAGGTCTTGGTATTGGTGAACAATTGTATGATACTTCTACCTATAAATACGATAAAAAAACAGATGAATATACCGTTGATATGCTACTTGACCGAGATTTTAGCACCGACTTGGGTTATTATTCTAAATGTCCCTACGATGACGGGATAATAACACATGTACTTTTTGGAATTACATATATTCCGTCAAAAAAGGTATTTAAAGCGGAATATAAAGGCTTTTTATCATCAAAAGAAATTATCACTTATGATTCATATGGAAATCCGTCAACATATTATCTTAAACATCTCAATTTATATTATACTAAAGATAAACATTTTATTGGCGAATTAGATGATACATTAAAATATTTAAATGAAGAAGTAATAAAATCCTTTAACCCACCTAATAATTGTAATTATGGGGTTGATATTATTTACTTGTTAAAAAATTATATTTAATATCTCAAATCATTTATAAATTTTGCAGGGTCGTCAAATTTTCCCTGATAATGACCAACGCGAATTGTTATATGCAAATGAGGACCTGTAGACCATCCTTCATTACCAGATTTAGCAATAACATCTCCCTAATTTTTATTTAGTTCTATAATATTATTACTATTTAAGTTACATAAAATTATATATACATTAAGATATTGTTTAAAACTTATCAAAATTCTATAATAATATTATGAAAAAAATTTTAAGTATACTAATTCCTATATTATTTATTACCATGCCTGTTTTTGCGGAATATAAGCCCATTCCACAAAATTGTAGTATCAAATTTAGTGAAGAAATAAATAAAACTTTAAAAAAACAAATACCAATTTCTAAAAAAGAAATTAATAATATTATACTTGAAATTGAAAATGAAAAAAATTCATATGAGCGTTCTTATCTTATTTCAGATGGAATAAATAGTGTATTATTCAAATTTTATATGGAACTAATTAATATAGCAGATAAATACGTAAATATAAAATCTACGATACCTGCAACTGATGGATATGGAGCATTACAAGAGGTAATTACTCCATATCTGAATGTTAATAGTATTGAAATTAAAAAAATCAATGAATTTGTAAAATATGCCGAAACAGAACAAATTAAATTAGAAGAAAAATACTATCAATGAAAATCCTTTAAATATATAATTGGATCAATGGGAATTCCATTTTCTTTGATAGTCAAATGTAAATGAGGATTGGTAGATATACCGGTATTCCCAGATTTTGCAATAATTTGCCCCTGTTTTACTTTGTCTCCAATTTTAACATTATATTTACTTAAATGTCCATATTCACTTACGACATGTTTATTTTTTATAAAACCATGGTCAACAAAAACTCCTATATCATACCCTCTCATTCCTTTTCTATCTGCAACAACAGTTCCATCTGCGATAACCTTAACTGGAGTTCCAATTGGTACTGCAATATCAATCCCAGCATGATCTTTACTGGCACCCTTAATTGGTGGTTTTCTATATCCAAAACCATTTGTTATTACTCCCTCGCATGGCATTATCCAATCTGCTACTATTTTTGAGGGGTCTACTTTTGTTTTATACCTGTTATTTTCTTACTTTAATAACCTTTTTGGCTTATTGCCAAAAAACATAATTTATGTTTTTATTTATGTATTAATTTATAGGTATTTATGATTAAAAAATTTTTAATTATTTGTCTGATTTTCATAGCTTTAACAGGTGCGGTCATTTGGTTTTATTTTGGCAGAAAAGAACCTGTTAAACATGTAAATTTTTATATTACAAAATTATATGGGTCTGACCTTTTATGCTTTTCTGATGATGATTGTCACTATGTTGAACCTCATTCAGAAATAGTTAATAATAGAAAACTTGTAAGCTTTTCTGAATGTGATTATTATGATTTAAGTACTTATAAATATAATAGATTAACTGATACATATAGAGTTAATTTAATATGTGACAGAGATCCTTATGATGAATTTGGTTTTTATAGCAGATGTCCTTACGATGAGGGTAATATATCTCATATAATATTCTCAATCAAATATATTCCTTCTAAGCAAGTTTTTAAAGCTGAATATATAGGATTTATGTCTTCTAAAAACATCATTGATGAACAAAAAGGCTCTATTCAAAAATTTTTGAATATGTATTTTACTAAAGATGCAAATTTTATTCCGGAGTTAAATGACTATCTTAAATATTTTAATGAAGAGGCTATACAAACATTTAACTCTCCTCATGGTTTTGAATATGATATAGAAATTACATACTTAATAAAAAAATATCTTTCCTCAAAATCTTAATTCGGATATAAATTTTGCAGGGTCGTCAGCTTTTCCTTGATATTTGCCAATTCGAATAGTTAAATGCAAATGAGGACCGTAGGAATGTCCCTCATTGCCTGATTTAGCAATAATATCTCCTTGTTTAACAATAGTTCCTTTTTCAATTTTAGGTCTTAATATATGTCCATATTCGCTTGTATATATTTTTCCGTTTATTTTGTGTTCCAGTACTACAAAATATCCATAACCATCTGCCCTCCTCGATTCTACAACTATTCCATCAGCAATCGCTTTAACAGGTGTTCCTATTGGTACTGCAATATCAATTCCGTTATGAATATGAGTTTTTCTTTTTTCATTATAAAATCCAACAATTCTGCCCTCGCATGGCATTATCCAATTTGCTACTATTTTTGAGTGGTCTACTTTTGTTTTATACCTGTTATTTTCTTGATTTTTTGATTGTATTTGTGTTACAGGCGGGTCTACAGGACGCTTATTCCTTATTGTTTGATTTCCATTCATTTCGTCATCTTGGTTATTTAATTTTTTCTCTTCTTCTTGTTTAATACCTTGATTTATTTTGCTTTCAGCTATCTTTACTATTTCTTCCATATCTCGCTCCAATGATTTTTTATATCTTAATACACTGCTTATTGCTTCTTCTCCAAATCCGTTTTCTCCTTTTTGTATATTAATTTTAAACATATTATTTGTTTCTTTTCCCAATTCTCCCATTGCGTCATAATTTCTTTGAGCCTTATTTACAAAAGTTTTAAAATCATTTTCGGATTTAAAATCACTATTTCTTAATTTATTTACGGAATTTGCAAGTTTTTCTCTCGTCGCTTGTATTGTTTCAACTGTGTTATTTAATATTTTATTCTCTAACTCTGATATATTTGAATATAATATTTCTTCTCTTTCTAAGTTATCCCCTAAAAAATCCAGCAATTATCCCATTAATTAAATCTATTTTAAGATTGAAAAAAAACATAATTTATGTTTTTATTTATGTATTAATTTACAGGTGTTTATGATTAAAAAATTAATAATATTAGTTATTCTTATTGTACTTATTACCTTGTCTTTTTTGTTTTTCAAGAAAGATGATAAATATAAACTTCCTGCTCAATACAAAGTTGAAATTCAAAAAGTAATTGATGAGGAAGTTCCAAAAACAAAAAAAGAAATTGATGAAATTGTTGAAGAAGTAAAAATTGACGTTGAAAAATATAAAAATAATCCTTTAAGTTTATCAGATATAGATATTATTAATTTAGATTTAACGGCAGAACTTTATATCTATAGTCCATTATTTAAACTGTACATTAAATTAATTAATATTACCGATAAATATTCAAAAGAAAAAAGCGATTTACATACCGATTATATTGATGCACTAATTGAATATATACAACCATATATAGAAAAGAATAAAATTAATGATAAAAAACTTATCGATTTAAGTATATATTCTAATGAACAACAAAAACTTGTTGAATATTATATCAAAAGTGCCAAAATTCATAAAAATAATTAATTATCAATATAAAATAAAGGGTTAATTGGTTTACCTTGAAACCCACCTTCTCTTATTGTTATATGCAAATGCGGACCAGTAGAATATCCAGCTCCCGGAGTCCCTGGTTTTCCTCTTGATAAACCGATTATTTCCCCTTGTTTTACATTTTGATTTTTATAAACAATAATTTTACTCAAATGACCATATTCACTTTCTACTATTTTACCTTTTATATTTCCATGATTAATATAAACAGCATTACCATACCCTTTAATACCTCCTGAAGCAATAATAATTTTACCATCTGCAATGGCTCTAACTGGTGTACCAACAGGAACTTTAATATCAATACCACTATGAAATATACTTGCACCAGCTACGGGTTGTTTTCTCTTGCCATAGTAGCTTGTTATTATTCCCTCGCATGGCATTATCCAATCTGCTACTATTTTTGAGTGGTCTACTTTTGTTTTATACCTGTTATTTTCTTGATTTTTTGATTGTATTTGTGTTACAGGCGGGTCTACAGGACGCTTATTCCTTATTGTTTGATTTCCATTCATTTCGTCATCTTGGTTATTTAATTTTTTCTCTTCTTCTTGTTTAATACCTTGATTTATTTTGCTTTCAGCTATCTTTACTATTTCTTCCATATCTCGCTCCAATGATTTTTTATATCTTAATACACTGCTTATTGCTTCTTCTCCAAATCCGTTTTCTCCTTTTTGTAT
>CANPYB010000015.1 GCA_947587605.1 Candidatus Gastranaerophilales bacterium | reverse complement strand
CCCAAATATCCGCCTTTTATTATTCCGTATTTCATAATTGCCTGCTTCATATATTCCGAGCAAGTAGGATAAAATCGGCATACAGGCGGTGTTAGTTTTGATATATTTTGATACAGGTTAATTATTTTTATTATTATTTTTTTTATCATTTTAGTATACCCTTACCTCTACATTATTTTCTTTTTTTATTTCATAGGGCAGATGTTGTATTATACAATATCTTCTTCCTGAATCTATTAACATATAAGGTATTTTCGCTTCATCTATATCCCATAATTCTTTTATTTCCACAATTACATAAGATTTTGGATTGTTTTTCAGATATGCCCTTAACCATTCTGTATCACCTATTTTATGATAGGTTACTTTTTTGTCGTAATAGTAATTTATGGAATATTTTTTTGACGGAATATATGCAACAAGTTCGATATTTTCTGACTTTGCCTTATCCGCAAATGTTATAAGGTCATTTTCTCCGCCGTTTAAGCTCATAAAATTAAAAAATGACGGTGTTATTATAAAAGTTAAAAAGAACATTAATAATATATTTGAAATAAATGTATTTTTACGTCCTTTTAATATCACTGAAAATATCCCGTAAACGGGTATCACAAAAAATATTGTTATTAGCGGAACCATTAAATATTTAAAATCTTCGGTTATCATTTTATTAATGATGTTATGACCGAACACACCTGTAAATGATGTGATTATTAATATAATATTAGGGATTAGTGTTGATATGAATATACTTTTATCGTGTTTTTTCTTTATCATATAGTCATACCAATATATTCCCGCTATAGATGAAACAGGATAGGTTAGGAATAAAATTAAATATGTATTTTTAGCCCCGTATATTAATGCAAATATTAAAGATGTGAAAAATATTATTGTGTTTACCGATAAAAATTTTTCAATTCTGCCGAGTTTCTTCCATTTTTCTTTTAATTTATCCTGTGAGTTTTCTTTGAAATAAGAGATTACGGAATTAATATTTTTTTTAAATCTTGAACCCATTATCCATAAGAAAGAGAAAATCCAAGGCAAAAAACCTGCCGCAAAAATTAATAATACGTTTAATATTTCTTTTATATCGGTGTTTTGTGAAATGTTATAAACTTCAAAATAAGATTTAATAAAGCTCAAACCGTTTTTATATACCATAAATAAGTGCCATGGAACTGTAATAAAGCCTATTATTACTATTGCCGCAAGAATATTGCGCGGATTATACATTTCTTTTAGGCTGCCTGAGAATAAATAAATAATACTTATACAAACTAACGGAAGCAATAATCCGAATAATCCGCCCGTCATTACGGCAAGTCCCATTGTTAAAAATACTCCGCTCCAGAGCATATTTTTATTCTTTTTTGTAAAAAGTATTATATTAGCCAATAATATTGAGCTCATTGTAAATATGCAAAATGCCATATCATTTGTTGCGAGTCTTGCAAAGACCAGAATTCCCAGAGTGGTGGCGAATATCAACGATATTACAAGGGCATAAGTTTTTGTCAGTATGTTTCTTATTGATAAAAATAATATTATAACACCTGCGGTTGTTATAAGTGATATAGGCAATCTTACCGCTTGGGCCGTTATTTTACCCATTATGAAGCAGGATAGATTTATTATCCAAAATATAAATGGAGGAATATTAAAAACATTTTCACCGTTTAATTTGACATTAATCCAATCACTTCTTGTAAGCATATCTTTTGCTATTGAAGCAAACTTCGTTTCATCGGTGTCTATAAACGGGTAATTGCCTGTGTTTATGCAGTACATAAAAATACAAAGTATTACTAATAATACAATATATATATTTACTGTATATTTTTTTAATGACTTCATTTAGTTATACCTATACCTTAATTGTTTTGAGCAATTTCAATATATCGGTCAATTTCTTCTTTTGTATTAATTTCTGTAGCACATACAAGAATTTTATTCTCGGATATCTTTATCCCTGCAAGAATATTATTTTCTTTCATTTTTTTTATGAAATTATCGCTTGAATTAACTTCTAATACAAATTCGTTGAAGAAATCCGTATTTAAAATTTTATAACCGTTTTGTTTAAGAGTGTCTGCAAGAATATGAGCATTCTTTGAACTTAAATATGCGGCTTGGTTAATACCGTTTTTACCCAGCAATGAAGCATATACCGCAGCATTTAAAATGGCGAGTCCTTGATTGGAGCATATATTACTCGTTGCTTTTTCACGTCTTATATGCTGCTCACGTGCTTGCAAAGTTAATGTAAATGCTTGTCTGCCCTCTGCATCAAGAGTTCTGCCTACAATTCTTCCCGGCATTTGTCTTTTATATATATCTTTTACTGCTATAAATCCTGCATAAGGTCCGCCAAAAGATACGGAATTGCCCATTGATTGCACATCTCCGACTGTTATATCCGTATTATATTCAGACGGCTTATTTAATATACTTGCACTGATAGGCTCTATGCATGTAATTAAAACGCTTTTTGGTGCTTTTTCTAATGTCTTTAGTGCTTCTGTATTTTCAATAGTCCCGTAATAATTTGGATTTTGTATCATTAAACCGGCATAATCGCCCGATTTTATTTTATCTTTTACCGAATTAATGTCTGTTCTGTATTCGGTTTCACCTGCAAATTCAACTTCAACCTCTGCTGCATGTGCATAAGTTTTTATAACTTCAATATATTCGGGATTTAAACAAGAACTTACTAAAATTTTATTTTTTCCGCTAATTCTTACAGCCATAAGCATAGCTTCAGCGCAGGCATTACCCGCGTCATACACGGAAGCATTGCACACATCCATGCCCGTTAAATCACACATGATTGATTGAAATTCATATATTACCTGCAATGTTCCCTGTGAAATTTCGGGTTGATACGGTGTATATGCGGTATTAAATTCAAATCTTGATGAGATTTGTGATATCGCTGCGGGGATAAATCTTTTATATGCTCCGCCGCCTATAAAATAAGAGTATTCGGTATTATTCAGCTTGGATGTTTTGCTGACTTGCTTTTGTGTTTCCATTTCGCTTAAAGCATTAGGTAGATTTAGATTTCCCGTTACAGCTCTTTTATCTATCATTGAATATAAGCCGTCTAAACTTTTTTCTCCGATAGAGTCAAGCATTTCTTTTATTACACTGTCAGGATTAGATTTAAAATTTTTCATATTTATTCTACTTCTTTTTTATATGTGTCGTAATTTAGTAAATCAGAACTGTCTACATCAAAGAATTCCGATTTTACCTTTATGAGCCACATTTTATCAAATTCATTTTCGTTTAACAGTTCGGGTTTTTCTGTTAATTGTTCATTTATTTCAACAACCTCACCCGATACGGGCATGTATATTTCAGATGCCGCTTTTACTGATTCAATGGTGCCGAAAATTTCACCTTTTGCGTATTTTTCACCGACTTGCGGAAGTTCAACAAATACAATATCCCCTAATTGTTCAATTGCAAAGTCAGTTAAGCCTATACAATAATTTTCGCCTTCTTGATATACATATTCGTGTGATTTACTGCATAAAATATTATCTTTTACCGTCATTTAATTGCTCCTTTAATTTCCTCTGTTGTGTTTTTGTATGAAATTTTTACTTGTAATTTCTGCATTATATAATTTGTTTCTTATCATTATTTGTATTGTATCATTAATCTTTAAATTTTTATCTGCTTTAATATATCCGAGCCCGATATTTTGTCCTAAAAACGGTGCAATGCAGCCGCTTGTAACATGTCCGATTTCTTCATTGTTTGAATATATCGGATATTCGTGTCTTGCTATTGCTCTATCTAACATTTTAAAAGCAATTAATTTCTTTTCAATTCCGTTTTTAAGCTGATTCATTATTATGTTTTTACCGATGTAGTCCTGCTTCTTATCTTTATCTATAGACCAGCTTAACCCTGCTTCAACGGGGGAGGTGTTTTCGTTTAATTCGTTTCCGTATAAACTCATAGCTGCTTCAAGTCTAAGTGTATCTCTCGCACCAAGCCCTATCGGCATTATGTTATAAGGTTTGCCTTTTTCCAATATCAACTCCCACAATTCGGATACTTTTTCGTTTCTTATTATAATTTCAAATCCGTCTTCGCCCGTATAACCTGTTCTTGAGATAAATATATCTTCGTTTAAAAGTTGATATTCGTTGATATACATTGTTTTAGGCTGATTTTCTTTTTTTATTCCAATACTGTCAAGTATATCCGCTGCTTTAGGACCTTGCAAAGCAACCATTGAATAAACATCCGATTTATTTTCGATTTTGACATCAAAGTTACCGCTGTTTTTTATCATCCATTCGTAATCTGCATTTATTCTTGAAGCATTTACAACCAGCAAATAACGGTTATTTTTCAATTTATAAATGAATAAATCATCTTCAATACCGCCGTTTTCTTTTGTAAATTGGCAATAGAGCGCTTTTTTATCAACAAGTTTTGCTACATCTTGAGGTACTAAATTTTGAAGATAATTTAATGCATCGCTGCCTGTTACAAAAATTTCACCCATGTGAGATACATCAAACAATCCTGCATTATTTCTGACATTATTATGTTCTTCAATAATGCTTGTATATTGAACAGGCATATCCCAGCCCGCAAAATCAACCATTTTTGCGCCGAGCTTAATATGATTATTATATAAATATGTTTTTGCCATAAAATCCTCTTAATTAACTACTTTGAACAAATTACTCTTGCCGCGTGAACGCCCGAAGCGCTTGCTTGAATTAAACCTCTTGTAACTCCCGCTCCGTCACCTATGGCATATAAGTTTTTAACTCCCTCGGTTTCAAGATTATCCGTTAATTTAACACGTCCCGAGTAGAATTTAACTTCGACTCCGTATAAAAGTGTGTATCTTGACGCAGTTCCGGGTGCTATTTTATCAAGGGCATATAACATTTCAATTATAGCTGTCATTTGACGATAAGGAAGCACTAAACTTAAATCTCCGGGGGTAGCGCAAGCAAGCGTCGGTGTAATTATACTGCTTTTAATTCTTTCGGGGGTCGAGCGTCTGCCGTCGAGTAAATCTCCAAATCTTTGAACCAATACACCGCCCGCGAGCATATTTGCAAGTCTTGCTACATGCTGACCGTAGGCTATGGGTTCTTTAAACGGTTCGGTAAATTTTTCCGATACCAACAGTGCAAAGTTAGTATTTGCCGTTCTGTAATTAGCATAGCTGTGACCGTTTACGGTTGAAATTCCCGAATAGTTTTCGGTAACTACTTCTCCGTAAGGGTTCATACAGAATGTTCTTACTTCATCTCCGAATGTTGGGGAGTGATATATTAATTTTGATTCATAGAGTTTTTCCGTGATAGGTTCAAAAACAGGCGCGGGCAGTTCAACTCTGACGCCGACATCTACTGCATTATTAACCATTCCTATTTTATTCTTTGCAAATTCGTGAGTCAGCCAATCAGCTCCCTCTCTGCCGGGGGCAATAATAATATGCTCTGCTTCTATTTTTTGATTATCTTTTGTTATGAAGCCTTTTACCTGTCCGTTTTCAACAATTAATTGGTCGGCAATTGTGTCATATAGTATTGTAATTCTTTCATTAAGAAAATCCTGCATATTTTTAAGTACATTTAGACTGCGCTCAGTACCTAAGTGTCTGACGGGAGAATGTATGAGCTTTAATTCCGCCAGTGTTGCAGCCCTTTCAATATCGGCAAACACTTCTCTATCCGTGCCGAAAACTTCATCGGTTGCACCAAATTTTAAATATATATCATCAGTGTATTTAACTAAATCTTCAACGTTTTTTCTTGGCATATAATCAAGCAAATGCCCGCCAACATCTGGAGTTAATGTTAATTTTCCGTCAGAAAATGCGCCGGCTCCGCCCCAGCCGCATAACAATCCGCATTTTTTGCAGGTGGGACACTTTTCGTATCCCTCTCTTAATAAGCACTTACGTTCTTCGATTTTTACACCTTTTTCAACCAGAATAACTTTCCACTCCGGTTTTAATTTTGTTATTTCAAGTGCCGCAAATATTCCCGCAGGACCTCCGCCAACTATTGCTACATTATACATGTTTTTCTCCAAATTTATATTTTCAAAAACATGAAAATTGTAACTTAAATCAAGTTTGATTTAAACAAATCGTAAACAACATTTTACTTAATGCAAAAAATAAAAAGAACTTCTATTTATTTAGAAGTTCTTTTTATTTTATTGAATTTAATTAATTTTTATGCGGCTACATTTAATTCATTGGTTTTTGCTTTTACAGCCTCTGTTGCCGTTACAATAGGTGCATTTGTTAAAGTTTCTCCAATATATTTTATTGTTCTTGGAATTTTATATGCGCTATTTAACGGATAACTTGCATCAGTAATTGTTTTTTTGAAACTGTCACCATTTTTAACATCTCTTGCTACGGTTGCAATAACTGAAGTGTCTGCTAAATAATTTTTCAACGAATCTAACTGTGCCTTAGCACCTTCTTTGTATCCTTCTACAAAAGTCCTTGCAAGTGCTGCCTGCTGATCCATTGGTCTGATAATACTCATAAAAACCTTCCTTCCTTTTACATTACCTAAAAATAAAAAAAACTTACTATTATATAAAGTAAATTTTAATTTCTGAATTGATACCACCTTTTTCTTTTGTAACAATTCTTAATTTAAATGTATTGAAATTTAACTCCGGCAGCATTTATTATTAATTTATGAATATAAAAATTATTGCAGTCGGAAAAATAAAAGAACAGTTCCATAAGGCAGCATTAAGAGAGTTTGAAAAAAGACTCATCAGTTATTGCTCGTTCTCAATTATTGAAGTTGAGGCAGAGCAAATTCTTGATGAAGCATTGGCGGAGAAATATAAAGAGCTTGAAGCAGACAGAATTTTACATCAAATTAAAGATAATTCTTATGTGATAACGCTTGAAATTAGCGGAAAAATGTTATCATCCGAAGAATTTGCCCGAAAATTAAACGAGATTACCTATAGCGGGGCAGCTGAAGTTGTATTTATAATAGGCGGAGCAAACGGATTGCACAAAAAAGTGAGCGATATTGCAGATTTTAAATTAAGTTTTTCCAAAATGACATTTACTCATCAAATGATACGAATAATCCTTACAGAGCAGATATACCGTGCATTTAAGATAAATAACAATGAAAAATATCACCGTTAAATGTTAAGAATTGTAAATATAATTCTAATAGATATATCGAATTGCAATAAAATATGTTAATATAAAAATATAAAGAAACCACGACTTGAGTAGCGAATTTTCCGTAGGACGGAGCGAGCGAGACAGCGAAGCGGGCGGAGTTCTGCAAAAGGCAGGACGAGTGAAACGACAGAATACAGCGAAGCAGGCGAGGCGAGCAAGTCCGAATAACGAAAGAACCGAAATGAACGACAGCGAAGCGAAGTGAAAGAGAGGTTCGAGAGGGAGGAAAATTCAAGAGGCGAATTTTCCGTAGGACGAAGCGAGCGGGTCGAGTGGAGCGAGAGAACAAGCGAAGCGAGAAATCGAGCAAAACGAGAGAAGCGAGTGAGTCCGAATAACGAAAGAACCGAAATGAACGACAGCGAAGCGAAGTGAATGAGAGGTTCGAGAGGGAGGAAAATTCAAGAGGCGAATTTTCCGTAGGACGAAGCGAGAGGGGCTGCGGAGCGGGCGGAGTGCAGTAGAAGGCAGGACGCAGTGAAGTAACAGGGAACAACGACGCAGGCGAGGCGAGCGAGTCCGAAAGAAACAGAGCAAGTCCGAAAGGAATGGAATGGGTCAGCCCGAAAGGAAGTGAACCTATATTTACATTTGGACTCTTGCAATTTTTGCGAAAACGGTGACGGGTTTTTAGTCAAGGGGGAGTATTGTGATTTATTGTTGCGGAGGCTATCATACGCCTCTTAAAACAGTTTTCTTACTGCCTGATTTTCAGTATCGGGAAAGAAAACTGGAGTTAATTGTCTGCCCTAAATGCGGGGCGCTTCGTGCTGAGATTACTCAGTTTAATGTTAAAGATAATAAGTATGAAGTTAAACGATTGAAAAAGAAAAAAATCCCGAGATTTATTTCTGATATTGAAACGGGTAAATTAAAAGAGCTTAAAATTAAATACGGCACAAAAGAACGATCTGCATTTGTTTACGGGGTAAATAAAGAATGTAAAGACGGAACTATTAAACAATATGCTGTTGATTTTAATGGTAAGAAAAAATTAGTTAAGGTAATTAACGGGTAAAACTGATGTCCAGAAAGAAAAAGTCTGAAACTAAGGATTTAAACTATACAAAAAATGATTCTTTTGAGAATTTAAAAACTGTTCAAGAATTAGCCTTGCAGCGCCGAGGTAAAGATGATGAGTTAAATCCTGATATCTCAATATATTTAAAAGCTGAAGAATTAAAAGGAAAATTATGCGGCTTATATTGCGAAAAAGATAAAGTTCAACAAAATTTGAACGTAATGGGAAGTGTAAAAATTAACGGAAAAGAACTTGATATTAGGGTTGGAGAAGATATTGAAATCGGAAATAAAGATGATAGAATTACCTGAAATACTTGATATACCTGAAAAACTCATACCTGTAATTACAAAAATTAATGAATACAACTATTTTTTAATAGAAGGAGGAAGGGGTGGTGGCAAATCCCAAAGCATAGCAAGAATTATTTTATGGCTTTCAGAAAAGAAAAAAGTACGAGTTTGCTGCGGACGAGAAACTCAAGCTACTATTTCAGACAGTGTTTACAAAATATTTAATGATTTAATTAGCGATTACAACCTTAATTTTACTGTAAAATCAAATAAAATAATACATAATACCAGCGGTTCAAGCATTATATTTAAGGGGTTTAGAGAACAAGGAAGAGTTAACATTAAGGGGTTAGAAGGCGTTGATATTCTTTGGATAGATGAAGCGCAGGCAATAACAAAGTCGACTCTTGATGTAATTATTCCGACAATAAGGAAAAAAAATTCACTTGTGATGTTTACAATGAACAGACTTGTTCGCAAAGACCCTGTTTATAGCGAATTTGTATCTCGTGATGATTGTCTGCATATAAAGATAAATTATTATGAAAATAAACATTGTCCGCAAAAACTGATAGACGAGGCAAATCGCTGTAAAGCAAGAAATATTCTTGATTATGAATATATTTGGGAGGGAAATCCTCAAGATAAAACAAATGACTATTTATTTTCTGCAATAAAATTAGATAAAGCAAAAAACTTAAAATTTAAGGAAGAAAATTATCGAAAAATAAGATGTATGTCGGTCGATTTAGCAGGTAACGGCGGAGATTTGTGCGTTGCAAGTTTAATAGAAGCAAAAAGCATTTCTGGCTGGGCATTAGAAAAACAAGAGCATTGGAGTGAACCTGATACTGACGTTACAAAAGGCAGAATTATTAATTTATATTCGCTTTGGAAACCTGAATTATTGATATTAGATGCTGACGGATTGGGTTATTCAATATATGTAAGCATTAAAAATGTTATTAATAATGCTATTAAATTTAACGGAGCTGGAAGCAGTAATCGACCGAATGCTTTAAACAGACGCGCGGACGGGTATCTTACCTTGAAAGAATTTATTGATAACGAATGGTTAAAAATATCTTCTGATTTTACAATATCACAGCTTGAATATATCAAGAAATCATACAAACCAAACGGACAAATATTTATTCAATCGAAGAAAGATATGAAATCAGAGCAAGGTGAGAGCCCCGACTTCGCTGACAGTTTAATGATGGGGATTTATGCAATAAATTACTATTCATATCTTATTGATGAAAGAGAAGAAACTATAATGCTCGAGTCAAATTTTGACCCGTACACTTAAGAAAAAGAAAGGAAAATGATTATGTGTTCAACACCAAAAATGCCTGTTGTACCGAAAGCAGAAGTAATAAAAGCAGCTACGCAGGCTGACGCTTCAGTGCAAAAAGCAAATATTGCAAACAGAACCAATGTAAAAGGTTTGGTATCCGAAAATATAAGGACCTCAAATAACGGAATTGAAGATGATATTCAATCTTCCAAAAAAAGATTATTAGGTGAGTAAAATGACCGAAACAAAATATTCTAAAAAGTATTTCAATTCAAGAAGAGCGGAATTGGATACTGCTTATAATGCCATAAAACAAGATTGGCAAGACTTGGCTGATTATTTTTTACCGCGTTCCGTCAGATTTTTGGCAAGAAGCGTTAACAAACAACCGGCTAAAAATAAAAAAATTAAAGATTCCACTCCCTTATTAGCTGTCCGTAATTTTTCATCGGGAATGATGTCAGGCGCAACAAGTCCTGCAACTAACTGGTTCAAGGTAAAGATACGAAATTACGGACAGGAGGGAAGCTATGAAGTTAAAACATGGTGTAATTCGGTAGAAAATTTGTTCCGTGATATCTTTAACAGCTCAAATTTATACAGAGTTCTGCCTTCCGTATATAAGCAAATAGGTGTGTTCGGATTATCCGTACTTGCCATGCAGAGTGATGAAACATCTATCATAAGATGTCAATTACTTCCGATAGGTTCATACAGGATTGCAAAAAACTATAAAGGTGATGTAGATACCATTTGCAGAGTTTATATGGAAACGGCAAAAAATTTGTATGACCGATTTGGTGAAGAAAATGTATCACATGATGTATTAAATGCCATAGAATCAAACAGATACGAAGAATTGTTTGAGGTTGTGCATTTTGTGGAACCGAATAAAAACTATATGCCCGATTCTGTCTGGGCGGAAGATAAGAAGTATATTTCCGTATATTATGAATTTAATTCAAACGAAGAAAAGTTTTTATCAAAAAGCGGATTTGATAAATTTCCTTATGCGGTATTTGAGTCTGAAGTTAACGGAGAAGATGTATACCCGAGTGAATGCCCCGGAGTAAATGCTTTACCTGATGTAAAACAGCTTATGAGTATGGTGGTAGATGAGGGTAAGGCTGTAAAAAAGATGATAAGCCCTACATATAAGGGACCTGCCAGTTTGAAAAATAAAAAGATGATTGATGCGCCCGCCGCATTTATTGAAGAAGATGAAAACGGCAGAGGGCTTACACCCATATATGAAGTAAATCCAAGGGTGCTTGAAGTTGATTCAATAATTGAAAAATTAAAAGAATCAATAAAAGAAATTTTTTATAACGACTTATTTGCAATGATTTTAAATACTGCAGAGCGCTCAAGAACAGCTACCGAGGTAAACGAGTTAAAAGAAGAAAAAATGGTGCTGTTATCTCCGTTGCTTCAGCAAATACATAACGGTCTGAACTATATAATTGACTGGGTATTTGACGAGTGTATAAAATTGAACATTCTGCCGGAGCCTCCCGAAGAAATTATGGGCTCAAATATGGATATAGAATTTGTATCAACACTTGCACAGGCGCAAAAAGCAGTTAAGATATCCGCAATGGAGCGATTTACCACATTTACAATTAATCTTGCACAAGCATTGGATCCTGCTTTGCGCAACAAATTAAATGCCAATAAAATTGTCGATGATTATGCCGAATATGCAAATATTTCACCCGAACAAATTATTCCTACCAAGGAAGTAGAAAAGAAAAAAGAAAAAGAAGAAGAAAGCCAATCACAACAAATGTTAATGCAGCAGATGAAAACAGGCTCTGAAATAATAAAAAATATCGGCGGAACAGACTCTTACGGAAGCGATTTAATGGCAAGACTCGGTTTAACATAAAAAGGAGAGAAAAATGAATGAAGAAAATTTAGAACAAAAACAAGTGGCAGGCTTGGGAGAAAATGTATTCAACAATAACGCTCAAGCAACAAATCAGCCTGTAGGTTTGGGCGAGGAGGAAAGCTGCTACGGAAAGCCCGAAAGGTATGATTACTCGGGAGTTCAATTACCCGAAAATTATTGCTACAACGAAGAATTATTAAATGAGTTTAATGAGTTAGCAGGGAAATACAATCTGTCACAAAAGAGTGCCAATGAACTTATGTCAATGGCAGTGAAGCTGACACAGCTGACGGGTAAAAATTATTCTGAAGCTATGGCGGAACGACAAAGACAACAAACGGAAGATTATAAGCACAGTTTAATTAATGACAGAGAAATAGGCGGGTCTAACTTTGAAAGAACGATGAGAACCGCAAATATTGCTTATACCCAATTTGCAGATGCCGATGTTCAAGAACTGCTTAGTAAAAGCGGATTAAATTGTCATCCGAAAGTAGTAAAAATGTTTTATGACATTGGCAGAAGAATGCAAAATGATTCTGTTTACGGGGTAAATATTGCGGCAGCTCCGAAAGAAAACAGGGAAGATATATTATTCCCAACTATGGAAAGGTAAAAAAGAAAGGAAAACAAAATGACAACACTTGGTGCCAATTATTTAACACTGGCAGATAGAATGAAACGTACCGAAAACGGTAAAATGGCAGCCGAAATCATTGAAATGATGACGGAAACAAATGAAGTCCTGCAAGACGCCGTTGCTCTGCAATGTAATGACGGAACAAGCCATATTACAACAATCAGAACCGGACTTCCGACTGCTGTTTTCAGAAACTTATACGGATATGTACCCACTTCTAAATCAACTACCGAACAGGTAAAAGATGTAACAGGCATGTTAGAAACATTTTCTGTTGTTGATGTTGATTTGGTGGATAAATCAGAAAGTCCTAAAAAATTCAGATTATCGGAATCCAGCGCATTTATTGAAGCTATGAACCAAAAATTATCGGAAACAATATTTTACGGAAGCATTAAAGAAAATGCGGCTGCATTTGACGGATTATGCGTAAGATATTCCAAGAAATCGGCAGACCCGAAAAAAATCGGTTCAAATATTATTGATGCGGGCGGAACAGGCTCTGATAACACTTCTATTTGGTTTGTAACATGGGGCGATTTACATACCGCATTATTATATCCCCAAAATTCACAAGCAGGCGTTCAGCATAAAGATGACGGAATTTTAACCGAAACAAGTTCAACGGGCGGAAAAAGAAAAGTATATCAAGATCATTATAAAATGGATGTTGGTCTTTCTTTGAGAGATTGGCGTTCAACCTGCCGTATTGCAAATATCAGCATATCGGCATTAGGCTCTGAAGCTGCTCCTGATTTGGAAAACTTGTTAAATCAAGCATATTACAAAACCAAAAGATTTGCTAAAACAGGTAAAACTTGTATTTACTGCAATTCAACGGTATTAATGTATTTTGAAGCTCAGCTTAAAGCAAAAACCAATGTTAACTTCACTATTAAAGAATACTTAAATGAAAATATTTTACATTATAAGAATATTCCGATACGTGAATGCGAACAAATTACTTGCAGCGAAGAAAAAGTGGCATAAGGAGGAGATAGGATGATATTAGATGAACAAGGGCTGTTTGCAAATAATCAGCCCATTACGGGAACTTGCAATTCCGAAAATATATTGGATATGGGAAACAGAGAAGTTTCTTTCGGTACTCCGGTTGAATTATTTATTCAAATAACAGAAGATTTTAATAATTTAACAAGTTTAACCGTAAAAGTGCAGACTTCAAAAGATGAGGAGTTCTCTGACCCTGTAGATTTGATTGAACAAATTATGCAGTTGGTTGATTTGAAAAAAGGTGCCGAAGCCTCAATAAAATTTCTTCCGAAAGGGAATTTGGGCTATATGCGTTTAAATTTTGATGTAACGGGAGAAAATCCGACACAGGGAAAAGTTCTTGCAGCAATTGTTGACGCTCATCAGGAAAGTTTCCATAATAAGTAAATTTCAGTCCTCAATATATTACTATATTCGTGATATCCGAATTTATTTCGGATATCACTTTTCTTAACGGCAGGAGGTAAAATGAATTATACAAAAGCAAAAATATTTAATATTACGCTAAAAAATTTAAGAGTAAGTGTAAGCATTCAAAGTGCAAATCAGCCCGATAAAAATGCGGTGGTTCTTAATGAATTTTATGACAGTGCAAGAGAGCAGGTTTTAAAAGATTTTGATTGGAATTTTGCGAACTCGTACAGAGAGTTAACTTTAACGGGAAATATACCGCAAAATCCTAAATTTTTATATGAATATGATTATCCTAATGACTGTGTATTTGCAAGAGAAATAATCCCATACGGCGATAAAGAAATAATAGAATTTGAAATCGCTGCGAATTCTAAAGGTAATAAAGTTATAAATACAAATGTAACACCTGCCATATTACGATATACAAGACTGGTTGATAATGAAGCATTTTACGGTAGTGAATTTGTAATGGCACTGGGGTGGTATCTGGCATTTTTAAGCGCACCGTCAATATGCGGAAACAGAACAATTCAAAATGATTGTTTCAGTGTATATACGGGAATGCTCGCTAAAGCTAAATCTTTAAATGCTTCAGAGGGTTATATAAAAAACGAAAACAGCTGTAATTGGTTTGAAGTGAGGTAACAATAAATGACAAGATATACTCAGCGTTCATTTACGGGCGGAGAATTAAGTCCTGCTTTATATGCCAGAAATGATTTAGCAAAATATGAAATCGGATTAAAAACATTGAAAAACGGATTTGTCAGAGCCGAGGGATGTGTAAGCAACAGGTCAGGACTTGAATTAATATGTGAAGTGAAAGATTCATCAAAACCTGTAAGATTAATTCCTTTTTCATTTAACACCGAACAAACTTATGTAATAGAACTCGGAGATGGGTATGCAAGATTTATAAAAGACGGCGGACAAATAACAATACCCGATGAAGATGATGAAACTAAAAATATTCCCGTAGAAATACGGACTCCTTATCCTTCGGAGGACTTATTTAATATAAAATACGCTCAAAATGCTGATGTATTAACCTTGTGTCACAATAATCATCCGCCTGTAGAGCTTTCAAGAAATTCGCATACCGAATGGAAAATTGATGAAATTACATTTAAACCCGCAATAGATTCACCCGAGATAACTTCAGTAAAATGGACGGGCGGAAGTGAGTCAAAAACGACATATAAATATGTTGTAACCGCAGTTAAAAAAGAAACTTATGAAGAAAGTAACAGATCTCAAGAAGCAAGCGTTACAGGCGAGCTTGAGGCGAATTGGGGTGTAAATGATTATATTACGATTGAATTCAGTTCTGTTGAAGATGCTGAGGAATATAATATATATAAAAGTGTCAACGGAGTTTTTGGTTATATAGGCACAACCTCGGAAACAACATTTAAAGATGATAAAATCGAGCCAGATTTAACCTCAACTGCTCCCGTGTTTACAAATCCGTTTGAGAATGGAAATAATCCCGCCTGTGTAAATTATTTTCAGCAAAGAAAAGTTTATGCCTGCTTAAAAAAAAGCCCGCAACAGCTTGTTGCTTCTCAAACGTCAACAAATAACAACTTTAATATATCAAGACCGTTAAGTGCTACGGATTCCATTAATATTTCTCTATCCGAAAGAGAAGTAAACGAAATAAGACATATTCTTGCTTTAAACGATTTAATTTTATTGACCTCAGGCGCAGAATGGAAATTAAACGGCTCTGACGGAGCATTTACCGCTTCATCATCTTTGGTGGCTTCACCGCAAAGTTTTTACGGCTGTTCGCATGTTCAGCCTGCTGTATCAGGTAATATGATTTTATTTGTTCAGTCGGGCGGTTCTGTTGTCAGAGATTTAGGTTATACCTACGTTTCGGACAGTTATGACGGAGAAGAACTGTCAATATTTGCTAATCATTTGTTTGAAGGAAAGCAAGTTACAGATATGGCTTATGCCAAAGAGCCTTATCGTATTTTATTTTGCTTGATGAGTGACGGTACGATTAATGCCATTACATACAATAAAAAACAAGAAGTGTCGGGCTGGCACAGGCATGAAACTAAAGGAAAGTTTGAATCCGTTGCAGTAGTAAGAGAAAATAATGAAGATGCAGTATATTTTGTTGTTAAACGTGAAATAAACGGTAAAACAAAAAGATTTATCGAACGTATGGCTACAAGAAATATTACAAAAACAAGTGAGGGGGTATTTTTAGATTGCTGTTTAAGATATAGCGGAGAGCCGATACAAAAAGTAACCGGACTTGAACACTTAGAGGGTGAAAAAATAAATGTTCTTGCCGACGGTAATGTAGAGGAGGGGTTAATCGTTGAAAACGGCTCAGTTACGCTATCACAAAGCGCCTCACAAATCACTGCGGGTTTAGCTTATGAATTTGAAATGGAAACACTTAATTTAGAGGGGGAAAACACTCATGGTTTACTCAAAATTATTAATTCAATTGATATAAATGTAGATAAATCAAGAGAAGATTTTTTCCTCATAGGCACAAAAGGTGATGTAACCGAAAATATAAGAAGTATAGACAGTATAAATAACCCGGATTATTTATATTCCGGAAATATAAGAGCATATACATATATGGATTATACCGAAAATGCCTCTGTAAGAATAAAACAGACTCATCCGTTTCCGCTGACAATAAATTCAATATCAATGGATATAACTTTGGGAGATAGTAATGCCTAAAGGTGAAGTTTTAAAAAATGAGATTGAATACATTTTAGATAATCTCCGCGATGAAGATATGCAGGAAGTACAGGCATTATGGAAAGAAAATTGGCGAAAAAATATATATAATTCATTAAAATCTGAAGAAGTAATAATATTATACGGCCGGGGTTGCAAAAAGGCTAAAATACCTATAGCAATGGGCGGATTTAAAGAATTATTTGAGAAAAACTCTAATATTGCCTGTGTTTGGATGTTAACGGGAAAAGAAGCCTCACTAAACAAAATTAAAGTATTAAAGACATTAAAACAGGCTATAAAACAGGCAGATGAAAAATATGATTTAATGTATAACTACATTTATAAATCTAATCATACTGCGAAAAAATGGCTGTCAATGCTGGGCTTTTGCTTTAATAACCCTAAACCCGCGGGGCTTAAAATCGAAAAAGATTTTGAATTTTTTTATAAATTAACAAACAGAAAGGATAGGCAATGTGTGTATTAGAAATAGCCGGAGGCGTATTAGCCGTTTCCGGTTTATTAAAGGAATATCAACAGATAAATTACCAAAAGAAACTTGGAAATTATCAAGCAGCATTAATGCTTTCACAGGGTAAACAGGCGGAACAAGAAGCAGCATACCAAAGGCAGGAGGGAATAGAGGAGGCACGACGACAAAAATTAAATGCCATATTAAAAATGGGCGACAAAAAAACGGCTATTGCAGGCAGCCACATAGCATTATCATCTCAAACGGCATTAAATGCCGTTGAGGATGAAAAAATTAACGGTGAATTAAATGCTTTAACTACATTGAAAAAATCAGAACACTCTGCCCAAGCATATATTGAACGGGCTAATGATTATTATCGCAATGCGGGATTAAAATCATTTCAAACAAAAAATAACTACAGAAAAGGACTTTTGGATTTAGGTATGAATTCTTTAGAATTTGGTATAAATCCCGGAATAACTTTATTTAATCAAATAAAATCAAAAATTAACACGAAGAAAAAAGTCCTTTAAATTCGGCATATAAAAAATAATTTAAAAAACTAAAATTTTTGGAGGAATATTATGACAGAATCATTTTCAATGCGAAAAATTCCGATTTTGCAAGAAAATAATCTTCCTGCGGATGAAATTCAAAATACTGATAATGTAAAAATATTAGAATTAAGTAATTTTATTGATAAATGGGAGCAGGAATTATTATTTTCGGAAAACGGATTTTATTCACTAAAAGGAAAAGGTGCGGAAAATAAAACAAAAGAATACATTAGAGAATTAAAAGAGCTTATAAATTCTAAAATATCGGAGCAAAATTTTTCACAAATAACTTCAAAACAAACTGCAGAAGAAATTAAAAACAATAAGATAGCTGCAATAAATGAAAAAATGCAAAATTATGAGCTTCAACAGTTAAGCGAGTGGGAAATTTCCGTTTATGAAAATGCTCTTACTTGCGCAAAAGATAGAGCAATATTATATAAAAATGACGAAAAAACAGTTCAAAATGCCTATAATAATGCAATAACCGTTTTAAGTTTACTTGCTCAAAAAGAAAAATGGGATTTTAAAGTTTTTTCAATAAAAAAAGAAGAATTTGAATCTGATTTTTATTACTCAATAATAAATGAATTTATTAAAGATAAAGATATAAATGCAAGTTTATATTTTGAAAAATATAATAAAAAAATCAATATAAAAGATAAAGAAAAATTGAAGGAAACGATTGAACTGTTAAAAAATAACATTAAAGGCTACAATTATGCAAAAGAATTGTTTTCTTATAATTTAACCGATGACAAAAACGAAAAAGAAATAAAAGCAGTTAAAAATAATGAGCTTGAGGAAGTAATTATAAAATTTCTTTCAGATTTCAAGACGGATAAGAAAAAGCGTGATGAAAACGAAAAACGAAATAAAAATGAAGAAAACTGGCAGGAAATAATTTCTCAGCTGAAAACCGATAAAGAAAAGGCAATACTTTATATTGATTACACTTTGGATGAAAAAAATCAAAAAAAGAAAAAGAATTATATAGAAAATATAAGAAAAAACGGGTATATTCAAACAAATAAAAAAGAGTTTATAAATTTATTAAAAGAAGCGTATGAAGATTTTTATAAATTTAAAGATAAGGATATATCTGATTATAGGGAAGTATTATCCGACAGGGATTATGAAACGATATGTGAACTAAGAAATCAAAATATTGACAAGTACAATATATATAAGGCTAATTACAAATATATTGCAGAAAACACTTCAAAAAGTACACAAGAAGATGAAGATAAATTATATAACATAATACAATTAATAATCTCATTAAAAAATACGTATAAAGATATAAATAAAAAAGAAATCGATATTGAGACTGAAAATAAAATCATTGATATGGCAATTAAGCGCTATCAAAAAGAAGAAAAAGAAAAGGAGAAAGTAAATGACAGTTTCAAGCATCGAACCGGTAAATAACTATGCAGGTAATAACTCTGCGACAAAATTTGATTTTGACTTTTTTATTGAAAATGAAAATGAATTACTTGTGCAGCATACAAATAAAGCAGGATATCAAACAACACTTAAATTAAATACGGATTATACGATAAATGAAATAGGCTCCGAAAACGGCAGTTATATAATATTTCCTATAGATGGTTCTGATTATGATGTTTTAAAAGAAGATGAAGTAATAACTTTAAGTTTGGATTTACAAATTGTACAGGAAAAAGAGTTTAAAAATTCAAGTAAACTAAGTTTAAAAGTGTTGGAAAGTGCATTTGATTATGTAACCAGATTAATACAAATACTAAACAGAAGAATTGAAAGAGCCGTCAAAGTAAAAGAGGGAATAACCATTGAACCCGATAAATTAATGGATGAGGTGCAGGAAACGGCAAATCAATCATTATATTATTCAACACAAAGCGAAATAAAATCAAATGAAGCAAAAGAAAGTGCTAATCTGGCAAAAGAATGGGCAATAAAAGAAGATGAAAAAGTAGAGGGAAAAGACTATTCTTCCAAATATTATGCAAAAAAATCAAAAGAAAATGCGGAAATAGCAGAAGAAAAAGCTGAAGAAACGAATGAAGTCTATCAAACCGCTAAAGAAGACATACAAAAACGGGCAAGTGAAAAAATAGATGAAATTACAGACGAAGCAGATAAACAATTCGGAAGAATACAATCACTCGGTTTTTACCGGAAAGACGGCAAGTTCTATTATACGAATGAGTTAGGCGAGGAAACCTCCTTAAAATTTGAAAAAACGGATAATTTATTTGATTTAATCCAGAAAGACCATAAGTTATCATTTGAAGAAAAGGAGGGCTTAGAACTTTTAGGCGAATATGTATATAAAGAAGCACAAGACGGAAGATACGGATATAGTGATTTTTATGAAACATGTTTAAAGGAGTATAAGTCCGAAGAAAATATAACAGAAAATGTATATGTATCAAGCAATATAACAGGAGAAATTATAGACATAAACGGAAATCTCAGCGGATTTACATCAAATAATTATGCAATTGCAAATAAAGAGGTAACAGAGTTTGATGAAAAAAGCTGGGAAATAATAATAAAAGTAAAAATGCCCGACAAATCATCTAATACGGCTATAGTAGGAAGCGGGGCAGGCACTCAAAAATATGGCTTGAGCTTAAGAACAACTACGGCTAATAAAATAACATTATATTTATCAGGCAACTCAACGAGCTGGAATATAGCAAATGCAGTAGCTTCATCTCCTGTCTTTGAACTTGGAAAAGAATATTTAATAAAAATATCATATTCGTTAAATGATATAGAAGGTAGCGAGGATAAAACCGCAAAATATACGGTAGATTTAACTGAGAATATAACAGGCGAAGAAAAAGGCTGGATTAACTATATTACAAAAGAAATAAACGTAACATCAACAACGGAAGAAAACACATATAAGACAGCGAAATTCAGACTATCTTTGGGTATAGACAATGAAACAGCATTTACGGGCGGGGAGATTGATTTACATAAAAGCTATTTTAAAATAGCTTCAACAATGTTCTGGCAAGGTGTTCAAACAGTTGAAGTATCACGGCATCCAAACGGACACAAATATTATAATATATCAGAAAAAGAAGCCATTGATACAATATATAAAAACAATGGAGCAGCCTGGTATTACGGTGTTGATGAGGCGAAAGAAAGAATATTTCTGCCGAGAAATGATTATATAAAATATATGTCAAGCGGAAAAATACCTGTCTATGGAAGCGGATTAAATCTGGGACTTACTGACGGAACTAAAAACTATGGTATGTTTTTAGGTAATGACTGGACGGGTTATAATCAAGTTTATACACTTGATATGCAAGAAAATTTGTTTGGATTATCCACACCTTCATATGTAGATGGTGATGAACCAGGAGGTGCTTTCGGTGTCGGTATTACAACAAATCCGGAAAAATCCGGGATTACGGCTGATTTAAAATCGGCACAAAAAGAACAAAACTATTATATCTATATGGTGGTAGGAAACACAACGGTAACTTATGCACAAACAAAAGTTACAGAAGTACAACAAAGCCAAAATGATACAATTCCCTTATTTACGGGGATGTATTTTGATATTAAGCCGAATCATACAAGCTGGATAAAGGCAGGGACAAATGTCAGCGGAGAAATATATGAAAGTGCATACAATACTTTAATTAACATTTTGAACGGGAGTATAACTAAATACGGTTCAGAATTTAAGATTGTTGATAAAGAACAAATGGTTGATCTAAAAGACTATTCCGAATACTGGGTAATAGACAAAGATATAAACTCTTTCAGAAGTCCGTTAAAAACATCATTGTTGAATACAATCTCAAATGATAGGATATTAATAAAGAAAAAAGAGCCTGCGGATGATGATTCTACCTGGTATAACTTATATTCTGACGGTTGGGTTGAGCAGGGCGGACATATAGAAACAAATAAAGCAGCTACAGTTTTTACGGTTGAGTTTTTAAAAGCATTTAAGGATACAAATTATTATTTTAATAACGCACAGTATTCCCAGAGTGATGATTATTGTCAATATGTAACAAATAAACAACGGGATTCTATTCAAGTCAAAGGACAAAATGACAGCAGCGGATTTGATTGGATAGCAAAAGGATATACTACAGCACCAAATGCTTCTGAGATTGCAAATAATGAAAAAACGGGTTTATATTTTAAAATCGGAAATGCGGTAGAAAATTTGCAATTAATAAATGCAGGTGAAGTCTTAGAGGAATTAAATAATGCAATAAAAAAGACAGATTGTATTTCATACTTGACAGAAACATATAAAAACGGCACCAGCGGTTATAAAGTATGGTCAGACGGATATTGTGAGCAATGGGGCAAATTGCCTGCAGGACAAGCAAATATTCAGGTTCAATTTTTAAAGGTTTTTGCCGATAGTGATTATAATGCTCACGTTACAGCTGTAACAAATGCGAATAATAAGGCGACAAACGGTAATATCGGGATTTTAACTAATGTCGGAATGACGGTTATCAGCGATAGTTATGCTTACCCGTTGATATGGGAAGCAAAAGGTTACTTAGCAGCAGGAGAATATTAATTATGGAGATAAAAGCGCAATTAACAAAACCATATACGGAAAAAGAAAAGTTGGATTTTATAGTTAAATTTAATCATCAAAAAGGATATGAGATAAAAGAGGAAAAAGACAGGCTCATTGCAATAGGAATGACCGATGATGAAGTCAAACAAAAGGAGCGCGAGCGGATTAATATGCTGTCTTTAACAGCGGCGGATGTAGAGCGTGCAATATACAAAGCAAAAGGGATTGACTTTGATGATATAATAGAGCTTGTCAAAGATAATCCTGATATTGATGTTAAAGCATTAAAAATCGAACTGAAAGCCAATAATTTTTATAGGGGTAATCCTTATGTTGAACAAATAGGCGCATTATTAGGGTACAGTTCTGATGAACTTGATTATTTATTTGAAAATAAGGAATTAAAAAATGATAAATTGGTATGAAGATAAAAAAATAAAGATTGAATTTGATAAAATTCCCAAAACAACATTGTTGTTCCCAATCCCGAATATGAGTAAGGAAGAGATAAAGCAGATAAAAGAAAAGCCTTTTATAAATTTGCAAACATTAAATATAAAAATAACCGATAAACGTAAATGTTTAAAAGAATATGATATTGTAATAGAGAAAGGCTACAGGTGGGACGGAGCGAGTATACCGAGAATTTTTTGGCACTTAATAGGCACAAAAACACAGCCCGAATTTCAAATTGCTTCAATGCTGCATGATAAGCTCTGTGAAAATCATGAATTAATTAACAATGACAGATATTTATCTACACTTGTATTAATCGGATGTATGAAAAGTGCTGAAGTATGTGCATTTAAAAGGTGGCTGATAAAACATACTGTAGATAATTACCAAAAATTCTGCGGTTGGGTTGAAGATAAAACTTCTAAATATTTTAAATGCGATAATTTTACTGAACCAATGAAAGAAAATACGGAAGATGTCAATAAGTTATGAGTTAATGTTTTGTGTTGTAGTCCAGTTATTGACTGCAGGAATTTGTATCGGTGTATATAAATGCACCGTTGCTTTTATGCAGCAGCAAATAATTGAACTAAAGCAGGATATGAAAAAATATAATAACGTCCTTGAACGTCTTATTCGCGTTGAAGATTCCGTTAAATCAGCTCATCATAGAATTGACGGGTTTTGTTAGTCTGTTATTTTTCCGTAAGTATATATATTAAATTTATAATTTCCGGTGAAAGAGTATCTATTTTCCCTTTTATATAACTTATCTTGTCCTCGGTGTTTTTTAGGTGATTGTAATCAAAAAACTTTACAATTTCATAATTAAGCACCGAGGCTATTTTTTCTATAGTAGGCATGGACGGAAAATGCCTTCCGCTTTCTATTGCACTTAATGAGCCTGTTTCTATCCCTATTAATTCCGATAGTTGTTCTTGTGTTAAATTTCTTTCGCGTCTTAATTCTTTAATGCGTTTTCCAAGTAATTTTTTATTGTTGCTCATAATTCACCTTACTTTTAATGCTAACTTATTACTTGAATTAATTTAAGCGTAATTTAGATATGTT
>CANPYB010000014.1 GCA_947587605.1 Candidatus Gastranaerophilales bacterium | reverse complement strand
CGGCAAGTGTCATTTTGTTTAATTTCATTTTTCCTCCTTGTTCATAAAAGAAATGTTACAGGCAAACATTTCTTTTTATATTTTCATATTTTTATTTCTCTCTTACTTTCTTTGAATTATGATATGTTATGCCCTGTCTATTCATTGCCTTATTTAAGTATTTATACGGGTAATTATCGATAACAGATAAATTTGAATAATTAATTAAATTCATCTTTCAAGTTGATTTATACTTTTTATACTCCGGTAAAATTAAGATATACGGGGTTAAAAAATAATGAATTTAAACGAACATTGTCTTTTAAACTTTTTAATTAATCCGGATGAGATTAAAGATTTAACAAATATTTTCATAAAGAATATTGAAGAAATTGAAAATTATTCAATAATAAATAATAATTATAAATATGAACTCGTTTATAAATAACATATACAGACACAGATATGATTTATTTTTCTCACTCCTGCTTGTAATACTCGTAGGATTATTTTGTTTTATTATTCCTAAGAATGAAACTGTAAATGTTTTAAGGACAATGGAAAATAAGACCTTTGATATAAGGCAAAACATAATTGCTAAAAATAAGTCGGTTAATAAAGATATTGTAATTGTAACTGTAGATGACCCTTCTTACGAATATTTACTTGAAACATACGGAGATTGGCCAATTCCGAGAAGTGTTTACGCTAAAATGTTAGATTATATACAAGCTCAAAAGCCTAAATATGTTGCTTTTGATTTATTGTTTATAAAAAACTTAAAAAGAATTCCTAAAAGTGATGATGCGTTAATAGAAGGGTTTAGAAAATATAAAAATACATTTACTGCAATTAATTTTGATGATTATTCAAGCGAACTTAGAGTTCCGCCCATTTTAAGCGAAAACATTAAAACAAATATAAATATAAATTCTGACAATATAAATATTTATAAATTTCCCAATTGCCGTACCATATTGCCGGAACTTATTGAAGTAACACAAAATATAGGTCATATAAATACTCCAAAAGAGGATGACGGATTTTTAAGAACTATTCCTCTGGTCGTTAATTATCCTCAAATGAACAAAGATAATTATTATCTTTATATGACACTAAAACTTGCAATAGACTACTTAAATAAATATGAAAACGCGAACATTAAGGAAATCAAAATTGATAAAAATAATAATTTGATACTTGGCAAAAGACAAATTCCTTTAACCGAAAATGCGGAAGTAATATTAAACTGGTACGGTCCGAGCGGGCTTGAAAGCGACAAAACCTTTAAATATGTTTCATTTTGGGAAGTCTTAAAATCTATAGAAGCTAAAGAGAACGGAAAAAAACAGCTTATTGAAAATGACTTTTTCAAAAATAAAATAGTTTATATCGGCACAAACATATTTTCACTATCAGATATAAAAACCGTGCCAACAAGCAAATACTTCCCCGGAGTAGAAATTCACGCAACACTTTTAAATAATATTATTGATAACAATTTAATTAAAAAAGCGAATATTAAATATAATATTTTAATATGCTTAATATTAATGATATTAGCCTCATACACGGCATTTAAAATTCGTTCGGTTTATATTTCGGTTATTTTATTTACAATATTAAACGGAGCATATTTATACTACTCAACTTACATTATGGATAAATACAATATCTGGGTATGGAACGTAATTCCTTTAATACTAACTGTATTTATCTTTGTATGTTCATATATTATAAAATATCTTATAAAATCAAGAGACTTCGAATATACATATAAACTTGCCACAACAGACGGATTAACAGAATTATATAATCACCGATATTTTCAAGAAAAAATGAGCGAAAAAGTAAAACTGTCGGAAAAAAACAACAGTCAATTTTCTCTGATAATGATAGATATTGACTACTTTAAAAAATTTAATGATAAATACGGACATCAAGCAGGTGACGCGGTATTAAAATATGTTGCAAGCACCTTAAAGAGCTGTGTAAGAAACGAAGATTATGTATGCAGATACGGCGGAGAAGAAATGACGATTATCCTTAATAACACAAATAATGAAACAGCCGTTAATATAGCACAAAAAATCTGTAATACGATTTCATCAAAAAAATATCCGCTTACCCCCGATTTGGAAGTAAAAATAACAATAAGTTTAGGATGTGCAACATACCCTAAGGACGGTAAAACACCCGCAGAATTAATTGAATACGCTGATAAATGTTTATATAATGCAAAAGAAAACGGAAGAAACCAAGTAGGTTCTCCCAATATTAAAATTTCGTAACATTTAAACCGGTTTTATCAATTCTTTCCTAAATACAAACTTTATTAAAATATAAGGTAAGGGTTAATTTTAGGAATGTAAAGGAGAAAAGATATGTCAACAACTGCAATTACAAGTAATTATCCGACAACAATAATGCCGCAGCAAAGAAGTCCGAGAGAAATTGCACGTCAAGAAATTAAACGTGAAAAAGAATTAGATGCATTAAAAGCAAAATATGAAGCGGGAGAAATCTCTAAATTTGAATATGCGGTAAATAAAGCTGCTATAGAGATGACCTATAATTCAGATTTACTTGATAATCCTTTTCCAAGGACATATGTATGCAACTGTGTAGCATAAAATCAACTAAAATTAAAATATAAAAGCCTCTGAAGTAAACAGAGGCTTCTATTATAAACAAATGTAAATAAATACAAAATAAAATGCAATTTTAATAAACCTTTTTACTTTATTAATTTGCCATAGTGGTAATATAAATATTGTGTATAAAAGGGGTTTTATGGAAGTTAAAAAAGTTGTTAATTCTAGAGTTCAAAGTCTCGGGCAGGGAAAAAAAGAAGTACCTGCGAAAACGAATAATAAAGAGCAAGAGCAATTAACAGAATTATCAAATGTATATTACAGACCGAGTTTTGGCAGAAGCTGGAGCGAGCATAAAAGCTGGGGTGCAGTTATTGATCCGAAAACTAAAGAGGCTTCGTTTAAAATATTCACATACCCCGATACAAAAAGAGTAACCGTTACAATTGAAAAAAGGAACGGAAGTGAAAAGAATACATACGAACTAAAAAATGAAGGCAGGGGAATTTTTCAAACGGAAAAAGGAATACCCGCCGAAAAAGCCGCACATGGCGATAAATACTATTACACAATATATAAAGGCAACGGAGAAGTTGACAGAGTTAAAGACCCGTATTCATTCAGACAAGAAACTCTGCTTGGAGAATCGACACTATATGATCACTCTTTATTTGAATGGAGCGACAAAGACTGGTTTGAAAACAATAAAAACAGAATATCAAGAAAAGCAAACGCGCAAAACGGATTAACTCATGTCAGCGAGGCAAGAATATTTGAATTTAACACGGAAACTTTAACCAAAAGAGGTACTTTTAAAAGTGCAAAATCCGTATTAAACTCTATCGCCCAAATGGGATTTAATGCAATAGAAATAATGCCTGCAGAAAACACATATTCCTTTAACTGGGGGTATGACGGAGTAGATAAGCACGCAGCTGCAGAGCATTTGGGCGGACCCGACGGATTAAAATCATTAATTGACTATGCACATGAAATCGGACTAAACGTAATAATGGATATGGTACCGAACCATTTAGGTCCCGACGGTGCCTCATTAAAGCAAACAGGCCCTTATATAAAAGGTTCAAACGGATTTGGTGAAGCATTTAATTATGAGGGGCAAAATTCAAGATACGTCCGCGATTATATGGTAAATGCCGCAATTAACTGGCTTGACAATTATCATTGCGACGGGTTAAGACTGGATATGACAAAATTTATGGAATCTGATTACGCAATGAAACAAATAGCTGCAGAAATAAACTACCATAAGCCGGATGCATTTTTAATAGCAGAAGACGGCAGAGACAAAGTAAGTGTCGATGATAACGGACAATTTTGGTCAAATCCGGACGAAGTTCATGATAAAAGAGTAGTAAATCCCTTGAAAGATTATGAATCGGCAGAAGGAAGAAGCGAAAGCGAACACTGCCGTGCGATTGATGAAATTTCCAACGGGAATACATCACTTGGCAGGCTCGGTTATGACAGCGAATGGGATTTTAACTATTATCATACATTGAATGAAAGTTTATACGGCAATATAGATTTGGATAAACTTGAAAAAGCATTTTATTGCGCTCAAGACAGCGTTAAATACGTTATGAGCCACGATGAAATAGGCAACTTTGAGGGCAGCAGATTAATTTCAAAACTGCTTGTTCCAATGCTTAATCTTAACGAAAATATAACCTTAAATGCTCAAGATATAGAAAGAGCAAGACAATACAGCGAAATGAAAAATTGCCCGTTGGATTCTGCTTTACATACAATTAAAGCACAAAAGGCTCAATTTACATCCGAAAAACTTGCCATAATGCTTCAAAGCGGAATGCTTGATAAGTACGATACTTCCGATAAAAATATGACTCCGCAAAAGAAACAAGCATTAAAGAAAGCATTTAAGACGGAAGTTCTTTTGCCTATGGGTATAAAATCACAAACTACAGTTTCGTATAACAAATTAAAATATATGTATAACAAATGCGTAAGTAAATATAAAATGGCTCTTGCATTAACATATTCTATCCCCGGATTAAAAATGGTATTTCAAGGCGACGAAAGAGGAGACTTAACTCCGTTCAGATTTTTCCGTCAATTTGAATCAATGCCTACAGAAGATTATTTATATACGGAAAAGGGCTATGATACCTCAAAACCTGCATTAAATGAATCTAAATTAGGTTCAATTAATTATTCAAATGACGGGAAAGCAATAATGAGCAGAATAAAAGCATTAACTTCAGATTTGAATAAAATTAATGCAGAAAACTCTGCATTAACAAAAGGCAGATTAATTTCCGAAGATACGGTAAAACATAATTATTCAAATGTAATAGCAACACATGCCTGCGACAGTGAAACACACAATGAAATATATACAATAACTAATTTTAAAGACGCTTCTTATCCGAGTGATGATGCTTCTTATTATTACATTAAGTTTCCGAAAGGTACATGGGTTGAAATACTTAATACAGACAGCAAAAAATACGGCGGGAGCGGTGATTACAAAAACATATACACCCTCGACAGCAACGGTGATAATCTTATTCCCGTCAAAATGGCCGGTCAATCAGTATTAATGTTTAAAAGAATCGGCTGATAAATATCAGCCGATTATGTTTATTCCGGTTTAAATATAGCATGTTGAAATTCAAACGAATCAAGTTTCCCCGTCTTTGTGTATTTGGGGTCATAGTAAACATGGAATTGTACAGGTTCACCTTTTTCATTTCTTACCTGTCTGCAGTTTCTTTTTATAAATGAAAATGAATTATTAACAAAATTTTCGGCAGCATTTCTTGCGTCAAATGATTTTGAATGACCTAAAACATCCATTGAATGACCTTTTGCTATACCTACAGGTTTTGCCATTTGATTTATTGTATCAACATCTCTGCCTGTTACAAGATATACAATTGAATTAGCATAATCATAAACAGAATGAACCCTTGGACATTCTCTATAATCTTTATCAAACATTTTTACATATTTAACTAACTCTCTTGCAGGACGTTTTTTTTCAGTTCCGTTTAAATTTCTGACTATATATCCGTTACATTTTCTTAAATTTGTTTTCTCTATTATTCTTGACGGTGGGTCATAATCTTCAAAAAGACTTCTTTGCGGATTTTTAACTCCGTTTGCATAATATAATACAGGGATGTAAGCACCAAAAGACGGTGAATTAATACTGTTTATTCTCATATTTACCTCTTTTTCTTTTACTTAGTTTAAATCCCATAATAAAATTTTTTGCCGAATAATTTAAAAAAATTTACAAAAAAACGGAGAAATCTCCGTTTTTAATTTACTCTTTAATTCCCATAACATCTTCCGCTTCCTCCCAGCCCTCCTTATAATAGTTTTCCTCATCGGGAGCTAAAATTTTTAACAAATGCAGAAAATTTCCTACATGTTCTTTTTCGTCACCCGCGATTTCCGTTAATAATTTTTTCGCAGATTCATCTTCTATAGAATCTCTTAATTGTTCATACAATTGTATTGCTTCAAATTCTGAAGCTATTGAAAATCTTACTGCCCGCACAAGTTCATTTTTATCCAATATTCTTTCGCTCTTATTTCCGCTGAACGGGTGTGAAAATTCCGGCATAATATTTCCTCCTTTTTTTTGTGATGATTACACAAATTCAAGGATTTTTTATTATCCGAAAGGATACTATTTTTCTATTATAAAATCGGTATTATTTTTGTGAATAATAAATGTTAACGGAACTTGAAAAGCGTTATTACAAGCATTAACCGTCCACATTTCTTTCCAATATCCTTTAATATATTTATCTTTTTTCTTAAGCACGTCATAAGGATAATGAACGATTTGTGTATCTTTTATTTTAAAATCCGTGCAGGCTGGATATTCTTTTATTGCGTCTCTATATATCTTCTTTAATACATTGTATTGTAGTGTATCATTTGCAATGGAATCGCCCGAAAGCGGTAAATTAAAATCATATTCATCCGCAATTGAACAATTAAAGGGCATTAAAAGCATTATAAAGATAACGGCAAGTTTTTTAATCACTTTTATTCACCTTTCACCAAATACTTTGTATCGGATATATTCATGGCATAATATGGTTTATCTTTCCCGTCCTCAATTAAGAATAAAACAAACGGCTTGTCAAAATAAAAGTGCCGGGGCATATCATGAACTGGAGCCGCGGACATTCTCATTAAACCGATGGCTGCCTCGCTTTTTAACGCACCGCCTTTATTATCCATTTCAAATTTTATTGTCTGCATTGCCTGCGTTATCATTAAATTAGTATCTTTAACCCTTTTTCCGCAGAGCTCATTATACATAATAAGCTCATCTACACTTATATTCGGGACTTTTAATTCGTCTTTATCGCCAAATTCATCCAATTTTACGTTCTCTGCAATGTATTCATATTGATTTTCAAATGTATCTTGTTTATTCGTTCTGAATAGAATTACATTTTCTTTTTCTTTTGTCAGCAATTTTACGGCATATTCATCAGGTGAATTGTAAAATAAAACATTAATATTTTCTTTAATGTCTTTTTTGGCGGATTTTTTCACACCGAAATATTTAACACTGTATTTTGAACCGTTAAACGGGGCACTTGCAAGTTTATCAAAGGCATTTAAAAATGTAAATTTTTTCTTTAACATTGCATAAAACAGGTAAGAATCTTTTGCACTCCAGTTAATTTTGTCTAAAATATCGCTTGTTTCATTAAATTTTTCTTTAATATCTTTTTCTATTTTCTTTTTTAAAGTTTTATTGATTTCTCCGTCAGCAAGGTAGTAGGAATTTTCAGATAAAATATCTTTTGTATAAAGTCTTTTATTAAGTTCATCCGCTATGGTAGGATTTCCGCCAATAAACTCAACAGGTTTAGAATTTAGCATTTTATCGGAAAACTCGTTCCATACAAGCTGAAACGTAACGCACCACAAGTCATTTAATTGGTTAGTTTCAATATCTGTTTGCTTTACAACATCAGTTTTAACTTTTTTTGAATTTTTAAAAAATTTAAATCCGCAAAGCATAGTACACGCACTTAAAAATGACATTATACAAATTATTGAAATTAATCTTTTCATCAGATTTTCTCCTTTTCAAACATTATATCAAATAAATTAAACATCATCCGACAAATTTTCGCTTAATGAAGCTGTGACAGCCAATTTATCACATCTTTCATTAAACTCATGCCCATTATGACCTTTAATCCAAACGATTTCTACATCGTGCGGTTTCATTGCAACAAGCAGTCTTTGCCATAAATCAACATTTTTTACGGGTTTTTTCCCTGCGGTTTTCCAATTATTTTTTTTCCAGCTCTCAATCCAGTTTTGTTGAAAAGCATCCGTAAAATACTTACTATCGGAAGAAACAATAACTTTGCAAGGCTGTTTTAAAGCCTCAAATCCGACGATAATCGCCATAAGTTCCATACGGTTATTAGTTGTCAATTTATATCCCGCACTCAGCTCCTTTTCATGATATTTTAAATTTTTATCTTTATATCGCAGTATACAACCGTAACCGCCTTTCCCGGGATTACCGCTGCAGGCACCGTCCGTATACATTTCAACGAGTAATTTTTCTTCCGCCATAAAAAAATACTAATTTTTATAAAGTTTTATGTCAAGATTTCATAAAAAAATTAAAGTAATAAAAAAAATTGCCGATAAATAAAATTGTAGTTTTTTAAAGGTATAAAAATGATAAATCCAAAAATCACATTCATTAATGATGGAAACGGCGGGAATATAACTAATTCTCCAAGCAAGGAAGAAAATATTAATCTTGAAGATATAAGTATTCTTTATACAACGGAAAAAACAGAAGAAAACAGAACTTCATTTGATGAAACATTTAATCAAACAAAGGTAAGCAGTGATAAGAACGGTGCAAAATTCTTAAACGGGCTTATAGATAACAAATCAACACTGTGTGAAGAATTGAATATAACGGAAGAACAATATGACGCTTTAGCCTGCATTGCTCTCGCTCTATCCAGTCAAGAAACAGGCATGGGACATGAAAAAGGATACGTGGATGAAAACACAGGCATCGGCGGTGCTGCCAGAAAACTTATGAAAAAAGTACACAGCTGGTTTGGCGGAGGTTCCGCTTCTTCGGGGATGACTCAAATGAAAATATACGATTTCCTTAACGGAAATACTTTAACAGCCGAACAAAAAGAAATAATGAAATCACACGGAATAGAAGCAAAAGGAATTGCGACAAATAATTTGTATGCAAACCCCGATAAAGCTGCGGTAGCAACAATTGTTGTTTTAAGTTCAATTGCTTCAAATTATGATGAATACCTGAATGTTCTTAAAACTTCACATAATGAAACGAAATCCCAAATATCAGAACTAAACAGTACACAATTTCTTGACGCGGGGAATAAAAGAATAAATAACATAAAAGAAATTTACAATAAATCAGATGAAAACAAACAAAAAAAGATAAGAGAAACATTTAAACAGGTATTACTTTCGACAAACGGAAGTAAAATCGGCGACAGAGGCGTTGATAAAGAATATAACGAAGAACGACAGATAAATGAATTAAATAAACTATTAGGAACAAAATATAATGCCGATGATTTAATTTTAATAAGATACGCATTAACTGAAAGCGGACAGGAAATGAGTATGACCGAATACTGTGCATACGGTTGGAATAAGGGAACAACGGGAACGGGAATGCAATTAGACAGAATGCTCGCAGAAAAGATAGGAACAATACTTTCAACACCCGAAGATTTTGACTATGACCAGTTTACCGTAAATGTAAGCACAATGGCTGAAAAATATGCAAATCAGTCTGTAACTGACGGGTTAAATACAATGAACAATGCGCTTAATGGTTTGGCATAATCTGTTTTTTTGTTTGAAGTAACTTTTTTGCGATGTAATAATCAACAGGATACGTTATTTTTATATTTTCAATATCCCCGTTCACAACAAAAACTTTAGCAAGATTGTGCTTAACAATTAATGCGCAATCGTCAGTAAAATCATTATTATTTTTTGAAAGCTCATGGGCTTTTTTTATAAGAGAAAGCCTAAAACACTGTGGAGTCTGGCTTCTCATTAATTCAGTTCTGTTTAATAATTTATCAATGTTATTATCATCTATTTTAAAAACCGTATCGGTTAAAGGGATTGCAACATTTACCGCTTCATGCGTTTTTAAAGCCTCTATACAGTTTGATATTATATTTTGACTAACAAGCGGTCTTGCACAATCATGAATTAAAACATTTACTTCTTCTTTGCAATTCTCTGATATGGACATAACTCCCAGATACGAGCTGTCTTTGCGTTCTAATCCGCCATTTATAATATTTTTAACTTTTGTATATTTATTATTTTTAATTATATTTTCCGCCTCTTTTTTATATTCCGGAGTAATAACTACCGTTATTTCATCTATAAAAGGATTTTGTTCAAAAGCCTCAATTGAATATTCAAGTATTGTTTTACCCATAATTTTTATAAATTGTTTGGGTGTATCTGAGCCATATCTTTTTCCTTTCCCCGAAGCAAGAATTAATGCGTGTGCTTTCATATTATTTCCTTTTTTATTCATCTAATCCAGTGTCGCACTTTGCCGCCGACTCATCGTCGCCGTACAAGTGCTCACCTTTTAAAGTTGCCACTCCAAAATTTCGCTCACGTTCCTTATCGCGAAATTTTCTCGGACAATTTATTATTTATGATAACATTAATATTATGAAATCAATTTTTAGAGCATTAAAATATAAAAATTTTCGGTTATTTTTTCCGGGATTAATGGTTGCTCAAATTGGTATATGGACTCAAAATGTAGCAATCAGCTGGCTTGTTTATGATATTACAAAATCAGCTTTTGTAATGGGTTCAATAATGTTTTTAAGCGCCCTGCCTTTATTTTTCATTACTCCTTTTGCGGGTGTTATAATAGATAAATTTGATAAACAAAAGTTATTAATGATAATACAAAATTTGTTTGCACTGCAGGCATTTATAATGTCGGTAATGGTTTTAACAAATCATTACCCGATATGGAGTATTGCCGTTTTAGGTGTATTCTTAAATATTATTGCGGCAATAGACAGCCCCCTAAGGCAGTCTATGTTTGTTTTGCTTGTTGATGATAAAAAAGATTTAAACAACGCCATTGCGCTTAATGCAACTTGTTTTAATGCGGCAAGGCTGCTTGGCCCTGCCATTGCAGGTGTTGTTATTTCCACAATCGGTGCGGGATACTGTTTTTTAATTAATTTTTTATGCTTTATTCCTATTAATATTCTTGTTAAATGTATGAAAATTAATGAAATAAAAGATGAAAAAATAAAAAATGAAACAGTATCAGAGGGACTGAAAGAGGGGATAAAATACATATTGAATACACCTAAAATAGGGATATTAATGTCATATATTGCACTTTTCAGTTTCCTCGGTATGACATATCCTATGTTAATGCCTATATACACGGCCGATGTTATGCACAAAAATGCCGATACATTAGGTTTCCTTATGAGCATAGCAGGCATAGGCGCAATTGCGGTCTCCCTGTTTTTAGCAGCGAAATCAAGCGTTAAAGGACTAAAATTAATTTTAAACACTGCTGTTTTCCTGTTTGGCGCAGGATTTATTATTCTCGGGCATACTAACATTTTATCAATCGCAATGTTCGCAATGCTGTTAGTCGGTATAGGAACAATAGGAACTTTAACAAGCATTAATACATTAATTCAAACCGTTGTAGATGATGATATCAGAGGCCGTGTTATGAGCATACATTCAATATGCTATATGGGAACGGTATCGATAAGTAATTTTTTTGCAGGCTCATTTACTCACGCAGTCGGAATTTCTAAAGCATTAACCGTTCTTGGAGTAATTTTATGTATAATAAGCATTTATTTCTTTATAAGATTAAGAAAATATAATTATACTTTTTCATCCTGCTGATTTTGCACTAATCCGGGTTCAAATTTACATTTAGTCACCATTTTTCTGATAAAAAACTGAACTTTAGGCAGACAAAATGCCAAAAGAAATGAACTTAATGCTACATTTGCTATTATATTTAAACATTTTGCAGTTTTTGCCTTTTTTGCGAATTCCTCAACTTTACCTGAATTTATTGCACTCTCGCTAAAATCTTTAATATTTTTAATAAATTCATTTAACTCATTTATATTTACATATTTTCGAGGGTCCCTTGTTGTTGAGTCATACATCTTAATCAACTTAGTTTTTGCAGCTAATTTTGTTATTATCGATTCGGGGTTTAAATCAATAAATTGCAAAACATCTTTTGGACTATCAGACAGGGGGAAGTTAATTGATTTATTTTTAACAGCATCGATAAACTCTTTATCACAAAAAACTAAAGGATCTAAATTAACATTTAACTTAAATATTTTCTTTGTTAATTTATCAAAAAGTTTAGCAGTCTGCTTTGGTGCAAAATAATTCAAGTAAATCATACCCGACATTTTAACGGCATTATCAAAAGCCTCATTTTTATTTCTTGCGGTAGATATTCTGCCCGCACTAAGACCTAAATCCGTTACTGCCATTTTTTGTACCGTAGTTAAATTATTCAGCGCAGAAAAAGGATTTAAACCGAAAGAGGGATTATTCTTTCTTTTTATTCGTTCTTCAAATTCCTCAAAAGTTACTTGATTTTTTGGTATAACTGCTTCTTTTAATTTGTTTTCCATAACTTTTTTTGTAATCTTAAAGTTCAATTTTGGCAGTACAAATCCCATAATTAATGTCGGAATAGCAATTGAAGCAAAGAGTTTTGCTCCGTTTAATTTTTGAAATAACTTTTGATTATCCTTTATTTTTATTAAATCTTTAACTGCATCCGGAGCTTTTGTTTTAAATTGCTCAATGTTAGCAGTAATATTTTGAAAAGTATCACCTCTTAAAAGTTCACTGCTGATATTTGGATTAAAACCTTTTTTACTTATAAATTTATTACAAATTTTTTCAACTAAAGGAATACCTCCGAGCCAAACCGCAGATGTTGCGTATTCATCAATAATTCTTTCTCTCACAGCGTTTTTAGCAATATATTTATCAGATTTATTCTGCTTATAAGTCATTACAACTTTAGCAGGATTTTCTATTCCGCAATCTCTGATAAATAAAGGGTATACACTGTTGTTATTGCCAATGGCAGATATAATAGATGTTAACATAATCTTTCTCCAATTCTTAAATACTAAAAAACGGTTTTTTCTACCTAAAAAGACCGTTTTGTAAGAATTGAAAAAATTTTAAAACCGCATTACCAATTCAACAGCCTTTTTAGGTTGCTATGGCAATGATGATGTTTTAAAACTATATTTAACATTGTTTTCCCTTACTTTGTGTTTATCATAACATTAAAAATAAAATATGCAACAGTAAAATCATGTATTATAATAAATAAAAAAATAAGGGATAATTATGAGATTTGAAACAGTAGCAACACAAGGATTTACGGATTTAAAAAAACAAAATCATGCTATATCAATGCCGATATACGCGACAACAGCATACAGCTTTGACAGCGTAGAACACGCAGTCAACTTATTTGATTTAAAAGTAGAGGGTGACATATATTCAAGATTAACAAATCCCTCTTGCGAAATGATAGAAAAAAGAATTGCTATGCTTGAGGGCGGTGTTGGTGCATTAGCGGTATCATCTGGGCAATCGGCGATATTAATTGCAATATTGAATATAGCAGAGTGCGGGGATGAAATTGTTACATCCGCAAAAATATACGGCGGAACATATAATTTGTTTGCAAAAACGTTTAAACAAATGGGAATAAACGTAAAATTCATAAATACCGATAATCTTGAGGACTACGAAAAAGCAATAACAGATAAAACTAAATGTATTTACGCGGAATCCATAGGAAATCCGAGCATAAAAGTTGCCGATATAGAGAATTTGGCGAAATTAGCTCATAAGTACGAAATTCCACTAATTATAGATAATACGGTAGCAACCCCATATCTTTTAAGACCGATTGAATACGGAGCGGATATTATAGTTCACTCCACAACAAAATACTTATCGGGACACGGCAATGCAATGGGCGGGGCTATTGTTGACAGCGGTAAATTCAACTGGGAAAACAACAATAAATTTAAAATGCTGACCACTCCCGATGAAAGCTACCACGGCATAATATATACAGAGGCGTTCAAAAACGCGGCATATATAGCAAAATGCAGAACTCATTTAATAAGAGATTTAGGCTGCTGTATGAGTCCTTTTAATGCTTATTTAACAATGTTAGGACTTGAAACATTGCATGTTAGAATGGACAGACATTGCGAAAATGCACTAAAGCTGGCTGAACACTTGCAGCAGCACCCGCATATAAATTTTGTCACTTACCCGCTCATAAAAAACAGCAAAGATTTTGAACTTGCAAAAAAATATTTGCCAAAAGGTGCTTCTTCATTGATAGGTTTTGGAGTAGACGGCAACGGAACTAAATTTATTGAGGCATTAAAATTATTTATTCACGCAACTAATCTTGGCGATGTCCGATCTATTATCACATATCCCGCAGGGACAACCCACAGACAGCTCACTGATGAGCAAAAAATTCAAGCGGGAATTACTAATGATTATATGCGCGCTTCTATCGGACTTGAGAATATTGACGATATTATAGAAGACATAGATAATGCAATAGAAATATCGAGAAAATGAACAGCGTAGGAATTGTTAATACTCAATTTTATACAATAGAAGAAAACATTAAACTTGAAAGCGGAGTTGAATTTTCACCGATAACTGTTGCTTATGAAACATACGGAACTCTTAATAAAAATGCCGATAATGCAATATTAATAATACATGCCTTGACAGGCGACGCTCATGCCGCAGGATATAAAAGCGAAGATGATAAAAAAGCAGGCTGGTGGGATGCGTTAATAGGCCCTAATAAGCCGTTTGATACGAATAAGTATTTTGTAGTCTGCACAAATATTTTCGGAGGCTGCAGCGGAACAACTGGACCTTCAAGCATTAATCCTAATACCGGCAAGCCTTACGGAATTTCATTTCCCGTATTTACTATTGAAGATACAATTAAAATTCAAAAGAAAGTTCTTGATTACCTCGGAGTTAAAAGTTTGTATTCTGTTGCAGGCGGTTCTATGGGCGGTATGCAGGCAATGCAGTTTTCAATTACATATCCCGAGTTTGTAAAATCAGCAATACTAATTGCAACCACATCTAAATTATCACCGCAGGCAATAGCTTTTAACGCAGTCGGAAGAAACTCTATAATTTCAGACCCCGCATGGAATAACGGCGATTATTATGATAAAGAAATTAAACCCGACAGAGGCTTATCTATTGCCAGAATGATTGGTCATATTACCTACCTTTGCGAAGAAGCCATGTATAATAAATTCGGAAGAAGACTGCAAAATAAAGAACATTATGATTTTAATTTTGATATAGATTTTCAAGTGGAGAGCTATTTAAAGCACCAAGGACAGATTTTCGTCGACAGATTTGACGCAAACAGCTATCTGTACATAACTAAGGCTGTTGATTATTTTGACCTTGAAAATAAATACGGCTCGCTGGAAAATGCCTTTAAAATGACTAAATCTAAATTTCTTGTCATTTCTTTTGATACGGATTGGCTGTTTCCCTCATCACAGGCAAAAGAAATCGTAAATACTTTAATGCGATTAAACAAAGATGTTTCATATTGCGAAATAAAATCCCCCTGCGGACATGATGCATTTTTGCTTGAATATGACGTACAAAGCAAAATAATCGGAAGTTTTCTAAACAATCACATTAAAGGAGATAATAATGGATAATCACTACATACAATCAAAGGGGCTACATGTTAATTATTCATTAATATCCGATATAATAGAAAACGGCGCAAAAGTTTTAGATTTAGGCTGCGGGGACGGTTATCTGCTTGAGCTTCTGAAAAAAAGTAAAAACATAATAGGGAGCGGTATTGAAATATCTCAAGGACAGGTAATATCATGCCTTGAAAAAGGATTATCCGTAATTCAAGGGGATATTGATGAGGGCTTAAAACAATTTACTGATAAATCTTATGACTATGTAATTTTAAATCAAACCTTGCAGTCTGTATGCAATCCCGAATTTGTTTTAGATGAAATGCTGCGAGTGGGGAAAAAATGTATTGTAAGTTTTCCTAATTTTGCGTACTGGAGAATAAGATTTAGATTTTTTGTTACGGGTAATATGCCCAAATCAAAAGTATTACCGTTTGAATGGTACAATACACCAAACATTCATCTTTTAACAATTAAAGACTTTTTTGAATATGCACAAATACATAACATAAAAATTCTTCAAGGTATTTATACGACAAGAGCAACTATCCGCAAAGGCATTCAGTACAATATGTTTTCTAATTTACTTGCGGAAGAAGCCATATTTATAATATCAAACAACAATTGATATTTTTAATATACAAAAATCAATTATAAAAATTCTTTAAATCGTCTAAAGTACTTATATTAAAATCTTTAAAATTGAACATTTTTGAATCGGGATTTAATTTTGAATACCAGTTTAAAAGCATATCAATATTTTTCATCTCGGGGGGGGGTGTTAACAAATTTGAAATTTTTTTAATTACAGCAAGCGTAAAAGGAAAATCAGCGGTAAAATATCTGGAATTAAAGTCAGGAATATACCCGTTTTCGCACTGTATTGCAGGTGTTGTGAGCCCATGAAACCCCTTTATTGATAATATTTTTTCCGTAAGTTTTTCTGCTGTATCACTTTCATAATGGAGTTTTAAAGATTTTACTCCTGATAAATCAAATCCTATAAGGCGTTTACATAATTGTTGAACTTCATCATCACAATTTAACAACAGTTTTGAAGTTTCAATATCCCATTCGTCATAAAATAAAGGTATTTTTTTATAAATTTTGCCCGAATAGTAATCTTTAAATAAAGAATACAACCTTGACGGATGAATTAGTGAATTAGAGGGAGTTAATGTTAAATTAAGAAAATCAGGCAAAACACTGCATTTTATATCAAAAATATTTTCAACGATTTCAGCACAAAAAGACGATTTACTTTTCGGAATAGCAGCTACAAATAACTCATTTCGATATCCTTTTGCACAGGCAATTTTTCCGTATTCACGAAGTCTTGCAACCGAAGGAACTCTTTGTAAACCAAAAATTACACAGTTTTTTAACCCGCCAAAAGGAAATTCACATCCTCCCGTTCCCGGCACTAAACCTATAATTGCATTTTCCTTAACATGCGGTTTTATTATTTCCGCAGTTTCTTTCATCATAAAAGCCGGAACAGTAATAAAAATCAAATCCGCATTTTCAAAAGCTGTTTTCGGATTATCAGTTGCTTCTTTAATATTAACTTTAATTGTTTGATTAGTATCTTCATTAATTAATGATATTTCTTTTGAAATTTTTTTATAATTTTTTGAATATATAATAACTTGATGTCCTTTTGCTGCGCAATGGACAGCAAATTGAGTACCAACATTTCCCGCACCTACAATAGTTATGTTCATTCATATTCTCCTTATAAAAAATTTAATTATTTGTTCAGCAGCAAAAATATGTAAAATTGGTATTCCAATATTTTTGTAATACTGATTTTTTAAATTATAATTTCAAATTGTGTTTTTGGGCAAATTTAATAAGAATTATACTGTTAATTATATTAATCATTTTACTTGTATAACCAATTATGATATTATTACTAAAAATAACAGAAATAATAGAATGGTTGTAAATATGTCTAAAATTAAAGAAAATATAGTAAAGTTATTATCATGCTTAATCCCATCAAAGGAGCTGCGAAAAAAATTTCGCCAAGATATGCTTGCAGGTCCCATTAACAACAAATATCTAAATAAACAAATTGAATTAATCAACTATAAGTTAGACTTGATAATGAATCATTTTTTAGAAATACAAAATGCAAAGCAGGCAACAGGTAATTTAAGATTTTATCAAGAGAAAAGAACAAGTTTTTTGAAAACAGCTGTAGAACTTTTTGAAGCAAATAATATTGAATATTGGGTTGATTTTGGCACTTTAATCGGGGCTGTAAGACATAAGGGATTTATTCCCTGGGATAATGATATTGATGTTTCCATTTATCAAAAAGATTGGGAAAAAGCTATATCACTTTTACGAGATTATTATAAAAATGATGAAAAATATGAATTAATTGACATAACAGTACTTAATCCTAAAGCAACAAAAAATTGTATGTATAAAATTGTCAGAAAAAAACACATGTGGAATATGATTGATTTTTATTGCTATATTGACGCACCGGAAAATTCAAATGCAGTCGCTGCAGCTCCGGCGAGAATAACATCACCGCGTATGGATAAAAGTCTTATTTTTCCAACAATATACGCAGATTTTGAAAATATAAAAGTAAAAATTCCTAATAATTATGACAGATATATAACAAAAATCTATGGCGATTGGAATTTATTTCCTACAAGTATCAATTATTCTGCAGAACAGGACAGATACAGAATTCCATTGGATATTGAAATGGAATAAATATTAAACAGAATTTATAAAATCATTACGGATTAGGAGCAAAATATGGAAATAAAGCCAATAAACGCTATTGTATATAATCAAGAAAAAGTAAATATGCAAGATGTTATTGCTCCGCCTTATGACGTTATAAATGAAGAATATCAAAGTGACCTCTATAACAGAAGTGAATATAACATAATAAGGTTAATACTCTCAAGAGCAAAAGACAGATACGCTGACGCAAAAGAAAATTTTGAAAATTGGCAGAATGAGGGTGTATTACAAAAAACAAAGAAGCCTGCAATATTTTATATTATTCAAAAATATACTGCCGAAAACGGCAGACATATTGAGCGCAGAGGTTTTATTGCCTGCAATGAAATACAAGATTTTTCTCTTAAAAATATTTTGCCTCACGAATATACAATGGGCGGACCAAAGCAGGACAGATTAAATTTAGTGACTGCAACAGGCGCTTTTTTCTCGCAAATATTTATGGTTTATAACGATGAACAAAAATTGCTGGAGAAAAAAGTTTTTTCAAAATATGAAGCCTCAACACCTTTTATTGATGTAAATGATGATAACGGGGTAGAAAATATTGTATGGATTATTGATGACGAACAAGACATTAATATTATTCAAGAGGTAATGAAGGATAAAAAACTGTTAATAGCTGACGGGCATCACAGGTATGAAACATCAATGAATTATTCAAAATTACACCCCGATAATGAATATGCAAAATTTGTAATGAGCTATTTTACAAATGCTTCGGATGAAAATCTTGTTATTTATCCTACTCACAGAATTATAGAAAAACATTTTGAACATGATTATATTTTAAACTGCGTTAAAAAATATTATGATATTGAAATAGTAAAATCCAAAGAAGAATTTTTAAATAAAATCGAACAGGAAAATAAAAACCAAATAACAACAGGTTTAATTCTAAAAAATGACGAAAACTATTACGTTTTAAAATTAAAATCCGGAGTCGAAAAAACAATACAACAGCCAAAAGAACTTCAAGAGCTTGATTTAACAGTTTTGCATGAACTTATTTTAAAAAAAGAACTTGGATATACCCAAGATGAGTTAATGGCTCAAGACGGAATAAAATACGAGAAGCAGGAAAAAACAGCATTTAATTCGGTTAAAGAGAATGCAAGCGCTTGCTTCATTATGACATATCCTAAAATGAACGATATTCTTAAAATATCATCGGCCGGCTACAGAATGCCTCAAAAATCAACATATTTTTATCCTAAACTGCTTTCCGGAATTGTAATAAATAAATTAACATAAATTTTCTAAAGTTTTATAAATTTGTGCCGATAATACATATATACAATTAGGAATGTTCAATATGGAAATAAATAAAAACGAATTTGTAAAACAAATTCATCAATGTAATGCAGATAATTGCAGTAAAAATAAAACAAAAAAACATATCGGCGAAATAAACGGTAAAGCAAGCTCACTTGAGGCTATGTCTTCATACGGAAAAGCTCAAATCGGATTGAGTTTTTGCGGAAACTTAAACTCAAAAAGAGAAGCGCTATGTGAAAAAATTAATAGATTAACAAGCAAATATGAATCCGAATGGAGCGGGAGCGAAGACGATAAAAATGATTTTATATCGGCTCTAATTTCATTAAAAGACACTGTTTCAGATATTTTTGATGAAGATTTTATTGACAGTTTAACAAATAGTTATCTGCTAAATACATATACCGGTGATACTCTTGTTAAATTATTAGATAAAACAAGATATCCGAAAATTTCAGAAAAAGATTTAATTAAAATTTTTGAATACACAACAGCAAATAATAATGATGTTCTTAATAAATTGCTTGATTGTCAAGAAGCTAACGGAGAATATAGATTTGGAGGTAATACAATAGCAGGTATACTAAAAATTTACACTCCCAAAAAAAGTGAAATATTAGAAACTTTAATTAACGAAAAAGTTGATAATAATCACTATAGATTTAATCAAGATGAAATTTATATTTTATACAGTAGAACTGCGCCTGAAACGAACGAGGTACTTAAAAAATTAATTGCTGATACTAACCCAAACGGTATGTATAGATTTACGGAAGACGACATCAGCATGATAATGTTATCCGTAAACCCCGAAAATAAAGACTTCGCTTTAGCCGTTATCGAAAGTAAAGGCGCAGATGGTAAATACAAATTAACAAGAAATATGATTATTGCTCTGTTTAATGAAGATGGCAACGAATTATTAGACAGTGAATTATTAAAAAATTACTCGCAGACTGATATTCAAAATGCACAAAAAAGACTTGACGAACAAGAAGCAATTATGTTTAAAAATCCTCAACTTTATGTAAACGGATTATTTGACTCTACCAAACAAATGCAGAATGAAATATCACTCTTTTTAAGCCAAAATTTTGTTTCATTAATGATGTTTTCACTAATATACACTAAAGAAGATATTAACAATTTAATGAGTATGCGATTTAATGATGCCGAAGACTATCTTGATAAATTAAAATTAATAAATAAAAAAAACGGACTGAATTTATTAAAAGATTTAATATCGTCTAAAGATAAAGACGGAAAACCTTTTAATTCATCGACGAAAATTGCATTTATAGACATTCTTAGCGGCTATTTTAATAATAATATTGATACTTCCTTAATAAGTGAAATGATTAAAAATGAAAGAGTTGATGTTGAAGAAATAGAAACTGATTTGCTCAGTAAAATACTTGAAAAATGCGGTTTATCAGAAGAAGAATTAAACAAAATTTCATTAGAAGACCTTAAAAAGTGGGATATTCGGTATATTCATTTTCTTGCTCAAGAAGTAAACTCATCAAAAGAGTTAAAAGATTTAATAAAAGCCGCTTGTTTGTTAAACATTAAAGATTATATTACTGATGAAACAAATCCGTATGGATTAGTCAATAAAAAAACTCAAACGGCATATACTCAAGCGGGAATAGACTATAACAAATGGTTAAATCCCAACCCTGCATATAATAAACATTTTGAAGCAATTAATAAAAACACTCAGCAGCTCAAGCAAATATGCGAACAATTAGCAGAGGATATAGAAACGCTGAGAAAAACTCCGGCTAAATCATTTGTAGATAAACAACTTTCCAAATATATTTTTGATAACGAATTTTATATACCGAATGAAAATTATACAAGCAAAGCAAAATTAGCTGAGTTTTTATCAAGTATAATAAAACAATTAGACCCTGTTTTTAAACGGGCGGAAATGAATATTGATAATCCTCAAAAATCAAACAATGCAAGAAATACACTGACAATAAAAGCTCATTTACTGGAGCACTATGAAAGTGCACTGCAGGCGGATGAGAATAATAAAAAAGCTAAAGCGATGAATTTAACAATTAAAATGTGGGATAGATTTCCGCAAAAAGATTTGTTTCAAGGAAATTACTCTACGTGCTGCATAGGAATGGGGAGAGGCAACGGTTCGGCAATGACTCATTACCTGCTTAATACCGCATTTAATATGATAGAATTAGTTGACAATAATACAGGTAAGCCTATCGGAAACGCATTATGCTACTTTGTAACAGATAAAAACGGCAAACCCGCTTTCGTAATTGATAATATAGAAATTAAAAATTCCGAAATCCCCTCAGAAGAAACAGGGATAAAATTAAGAAATTCAATAACGGAATACGCTTCAAGTCTTGTAAAAGATGTAACGGGTCATAACGATATTCCTATCTACATGTCAAGCAAATATAATGATGTTCCCTGCAAAGACTTAAAACCTGTTACTGAAGAATTTTGTTTACTCGGAGATACAGACTGCAAAGAAATATATATGGACGCATATCTTGGCTGGACAGATAAAGATGACTATAAGAAATCTCTTAATTTATTACAGCTCAAATAATAAAGTTATTTATTAAATTTTCCCATTTTTATCCGTGGCAATTATGTCCCTCAGCATGGTGATGGCAATGTTTGTGGTCACTTCCCTCTCCGGCACATGAGTTCATCCCCGTTTTAAGAGCATGAGATAAGTATTTTTCAATTTTATCTTTTTGTGAGAAACTTATATACAAAAAGTTAAATATGAGGAATATGAATGAGAAATAATTTCGTTAAATTTATACAAAAAGTTAACGATAAAATTCAAATTTATATATTAGATTATATATTAGATTTTTTCCTAAGAAAAAGAAATTTTAATCTTATAAAGAATATATATTATAAAAAATTTAGTGCTATACCGGATGCTGAAATTTTGATTAAAATTGCAACCAAGTTTTTAAAATCGAAAGAAAAAATTGATTCATTAACATATTTATATACTTTATTCCATACAATACTATTAAATTACGCAAAAAAGAACTGGAAAAATGAAGATATAACAGGAAAAAAGTTATTAATATATTGTAATCAAGGTTTAGGTGACACATTTTTAATGTGCAGATATCTGCATATAATTGATAAAACTAATGTTAACGTAATATTGCAAGTTCCGTATCCTCAAATAAAAATATTACAATACAACTTTCCTTCTATAAAAGTAACAAATAATATTACAGCCATTGATGAAAATGAATATGATTACACAACTTCAATTATGACACTTCTGTACAATTTAAATTTAAATTTAAAAAATATTCCGTTTTCATCAGGATATCTAAAAGTAAAAGAAGAAGATATAAATAAATTTAAACAAAACAAAGATTTTCAAACATCCATGCTAAAAGTAGGCCTTGTTATAGAAGGTTCGATAGGACATAATACTTATAGATTTATACCCGTTAAAAAACTTTCAAATCTGTTTTGTATAACGGATATAAAATTTTATTTTTTTAAATTAAGTATATTAGATTATTTAAAAATTCAAAATTCGGTACGTTGTAATAAATACATAAACGATTTTTACGATACTGCGTGTATATTAAAAAATATAGACTGTTTGGTAACCATAGATACTTCAATTGCTCATTTAGCAGGGGCATTAGGAATTAAAACTTATTTATTGCTTCCAAAATATTCGGATTGGAGATGGTTTAATGATACTAATAAAACTGCGTGGTATGACAGTATTGAAATAATTAAACAAACAAAAAAAGACGATTGGGATAGCGTACTTAATATTTTATCAGATAAACTTACTCTGTTAAAAACACAAAATTCCTAATAAAATAATTATAATTATATAACCATATTACCGATATCAATTTATAAAGAGCAATTAGTAAATGTATTAGAACAATTATATATTTAATTCACAGACATAGTATTTAAAATGCAAAAAAAACACTTAGTTTGATTATTTGAATCACTCAAGTTGAGTATTTTTAGTTTTTTAAATTTAAATATATATATTTCTTAACATTTATTTTTAATATATCAATTTTTTTAATTTATTGTTTTTATTATTTACATATAAAAGCAATAGGAGAATTTAATTATGATTTCATTTGGTTCTATATTTAATCCTGAAAGAAGTATTCATTCAAGACATGTGGAAGCAGGACTGATTAATCCTGAAAATAACCTTGAACGATTAAATGCTAATCAACAAACACATGCTTATTCTTCTATTGAAGCTCAAGCAGCACTTGGAAGAAGCCAAATAAAGCCCGTTGAAGATTTTCATCAAGAATTTGATTACCTTGATAGATTAAGATCTGATCAATACGAATTTCATAAAACAGACAATTATGTTTATATACGTTCAGAAAAACCGAATAAATCAGGATTATCCGGCTTTATAGCTGATAAGGATGAAATTGAACAAGGCGAAACTCCTCATGATTACATTAAAAAGCTTTTAAATAGCGATGTTAAAGGATTAAGGCTTTTAGGTAAAAATTCTGACGGCTCCAATATGTTTGCATTATTTGTACGCAACGAAAAAACAAATGAAACTTCAATATATTTAAGAGATAACAGTACAGATAAAAAACTTTCGTTTGATAGCAGCGATGCACAAAAATTTATAGATGCTGTAGTTGCTACAATTAATAAAACAGAAACCATATATAGTGCAACAATTTGGAAATAGAAACTATATTTTTGAATTTAAACTAAAATATAGATTCTTTTGTTTTAGTTCTAAGGATGTTTTGACTTTTCAGAAATAATCAAACTAAGCGTAAATATCAAATTACTCTTTCCAATATACATATATTAGTGAAATAAGTATAAATAAAGTAAAAATAAAAAGGAGGAGGTGGGATTCGAACCCACGGTACGCTCGCACGTACGACGGTTTTCAAGACCGCTCCGATCAACCGCTCCGGCACTCCTCCAAAGCGTATTCTTATATTAATAAAAAAAATTTTAATTGTAAAGTGTTAAAATTTGTATTTTCCGCTTTTTATGTCTTCTTTAAACAATTGTATTGTGTCATTTTTATATTTGTTCTTTTGAGCAATCAAAT
>CANPYB010000013.1 GCA_947587605.1 Candidatus Gastranaerophilales bacterium | reverse complement strand
ATTTAATGTTTCACTCAGCGGTTTTAATATTTTTATCATTGCATTATTAATGGTTTTAGCGCCTTGAGAGCCTCCCATTGCAAAAATAACCGTCTTATTTTGTTCAATATTAAGTTTATTTCTTGCCTGCTCTTTAGTAACCGTAAAAAATGCTTCTCTGACAGGGTTTCCGTTATAAATAATATTGTTTGATTTTAATATTGTTTTGGAATTTTCAAAAGCAACGGAGACTATTTTAGCATAAGGTGCTGCAATTTTTGAAACTAACCCCGGTACTGAGTCGCAATCATGTATCATATAAGGTTTATTCATCGCTCTTGCAGCTAAAACAATAGGCGCTGATACATACCCGCCAGTCGTAAATATTGCATCGGGATTATATTTCTTTAAATAATTTTTTGCCGTAAAAAAAGCCGTAATAAGCTGTATTGTCCACTTAAAAAAAGCGGGGGTAAGTTTTCTTGGCATGCCCGTAATATTAACGGGTAAAAATTCAACATCGGGATAGCTTTTTGATATTTCAAATTCCAAATTATTTTTATTCCCGATAAAATAAATTTTTTTAGTATCAATATCATTTAATAATTTTTCAACAATGGTAAAAGCAGGGTAAATATGCCCTCCCGTACCGCCTCCAGATATAAAATAAACTTTATCTTTGGACATTAGGCAGCCTTCTTATTCTTTTCTTGGATACATTTAATAATACACCAATCATACACATTGTAATAAATAAAGATGTACCGCCGTAGCTTATAAAAGGAAGCGGAACACCCGTAGCGGGCAGCATAGAGCTTGAAACGCAGATATTTATAAATGCTTGGAAAGTAATGGAAACGGTAATACCCGCAGCAAGCAGTTTGCCGAAAACATCTTCGCATTTACCCGATATTAAGAGTCCGCGCTGAAGAAATGCAAGAAATAATCCGATAATCAGCATACAGCCTAAAAACCCGAATTCTTCGCCAAACACAGCATAAATAAAATCAGTATGACCCTCAGGAAGCCAGCCCAGTTTTTGTCTTGAATTACCGTAGCCCTCGCCGAAAAATCCGCCTGCTACAAATGCAACCATTGATTGTATTATGTTATAACCTGCACCGTAAGGGTCTTGTTCGGGGTGAAGCCATGTTTCAACCCTTTGTTTTTGAAATGATTGGAGTGCGAAACTTAATCCCAATGCACCTATACCTATTGCGGAGCCTATTAATTTTAAACTTCCGCCTGCCGCAAAGTACATAAACATTGATGATACAAGCAAAATTATTACCATACTCAAGTTTGGCTGTTTAAATATTAATCCTATCATTATTAATATCGGTATAAAATATTTAAACTGCCTTGAGTCAAATATATTTATATTTCTGGAAAAAGCACTTGCTAAAAGCATAATTACGGATAATTTAGCTGCTTCAGAGGGTTGAAACTGTATAGGGCCTAACGTCAGCCACCTTGTAGCACCGTTTACCGTTGTTCCGAACAAATGAACACAAACGAGCAATCCTACTATTATCCACGCAAAAGGTATTGAAAGCCTGTCTAATACTTTATAATTTATTTTACTTATAGCCGTCATTGCTATAAAACCTAAAATAAACCAGATAAACTGCCTGACTACAAAAAATGTCGAATGAGTACCTTGGATTATACATTTAGGCGCTCCTGCGGAAAATATTGCCAAAAAACCTATTATTATTAAAAACAGAACTATAAATGTCAGTGTTGTATCATATCCCGACAGTATTACAGAAGTATTTTGAATTTGATTAACATTAGAGTTTGGATTTGACATAATCTTTAAAGACTTCTCCTCTGTGTTCATAACTGTTAAACATATCATAACTTGCGCAAGCAGGCGATAACAGTACAATTTCGTTATTAAGCGTTAATGAAATATCAATTGCTTCTTCAAGTGAATTCGCGTTTATAATATTATTAAATCCGTTTTTTTCCATATTTTCTTTAAATCTTTGAGCGGCTTCGCCTATTAATATTGCAGTTGAAACGTATTTATTAATATAATCGGTGCAAAATTCGGTTAAATCGGTGTTTTTATCACGTCCGCCCGCGATTAAAGTTAAAGATTTGCCCTCAAATGCTTTTATTGCAACAAAAGAGGCTTCGGGATTTGTTGCTTTTGAATCGTTATAAAATTTCTTTCCGTTAATTTCTGCGGTATATTCAATTCTGTGTTCTACCGGTTTAAAAGATTTTATTTGTTCTTTTATGTGTTCGGTAGAAATTCCCGTTAATTTAGCTATAATTATTGCGCACATTGTATTTTGCCAATTGTGTTCACCTACAAGCGGGATTTCGTTTAATTTTATGATTTCTTCTTCCTCTTTGCGTTTAAAATAAATTGCGTTATTTTTTATATAACAGCAGTTTTTATCAAGTTCTTTGGAATAAATAAATTTTTCACCGCCGTAGGATTGAGCAAATTTGTATATTGTTTCATCCGCGCCGTTAAATACGGCATAAGCGGGCTGTTTATAATCTTTAAATAAACTTATTTTAGCTTCAAAATATTTATCAAGTCCGCCGTGCCAGTCAATATGATCGGGAGTAAATGTTAAAAAACAAGCTATTTGCGGTTTAAAAGTAGGAGCTGTGGCAAGCTGAAATGAGCTTGTTTCACATACAAGGTAGTCCGGATTTTTGTCTATTAAAGATGTAGGGGGAACTCCGATATTTCCGCATACAGGCGCATTGTATTCGCTTGATAGTATGTGTGATGTTAAATATGTGGTTGTTGTTTTGCCGTTTGTTCCCGTTATGGCAATAAATGGTGAATTTGATTCTAAGTAAGCAAGCTCTACTTCTCCTATTACGGGAATGTTTTTTTCTTTTAATCTTTGAAAAATCTCGCTTTTAGGCGGTACTCCGGGGCTTGTAATTGCAATATAAGAGTCATTGATAAATTCATCGCTGTGTCTGCCCGTTTCTACTTTTATTCCCTCTTTTTCCAATGATTCAATAAGCTCTTTGTCATCATTCGGCTTGAATTCTGTTATATAACAATCTGCCCCGCGTGAGGACAAATATTTTGCCGCAGAAATTCCGCTTTTGGACAACCCTAATATTAATACTTTTTTATCGTTCCATTTTCTTTTCATACTGCCTACCATAAAATTTTAAATAATATAATACCTATTGAACACATTATTAAACTTACAAGTGAAAATACAATTACAATTTTATTTTCACTCCACCCGCACAGTTCAAAATGATGATGAATAGGACTCATTTTAAAAACTCTTTTCCCCGTCAATTTAAAACTTGCAACTTGAATTATAACAGACATAGTTTCGCAGAAAAATACAAATCCTATAAATAAAATCCAGAGTTCAAATTTGCCCATAACTGCAAGAACACCTAAAAGTCCGCCTAGTGCCAGTGAACCTGTATCGCCCATAAATACTTTGGCGGGATATTTATTAAAATATAAAAATCCAATAACAGCGCCCGTTGCTGCGGCAGATATGATAGCTAAGTCAACTTGCCCTGTCATAGCACATATTATAGATACTGCACTCATCGCAACCGCACAGTTAGCTGATGCCAGACCGTCTAATCCGTCCGTTAAATTAACCGCATTTGATACTCCCGTAATAAAAAATATTGCAAATATCGGATAAAAATAATGTAAATCAAAACTGTATTGACCTATGTTTAAATATGTTTGACCGCAAAGTGTCATATATATTGACGGTAAAAGCCCTATTGCTATTTGAAAAAATAACTTGTTGCGCGGAGTTAATCCCGCTTTATTTTCTTTATGCTTTATCTTGCCTAAATCATCTTTAAATCCTGCAAGCATAAAAAATAAGAAAGTCATTAATACTATCATTGCAGATGTTGTAAGACTTTGGTTCATTGTTAATGCCGCAAGAGAAGCCATTATAATGGATACAACAATAAATACACCGCCTGTTGTGGGTGTCCCCGCCTTTTTTGCATGATTTTCGGGCGCGTCCTCAAGAATATACTGGGTATACATTTTTTTCTTTAAAAAATCTATATAAACAACACCGAACAGAAGTGTTAATACGAATGATACCAAAAGTGCTACTATTATTAATATGTTAAACCCCATTTTTAAGCTCCGTAATAATATCTTCAAATTTCATAAATCTTGACGCTTTAAGCAAAATATTTGAATGCTCGGGCAGATTATTTTTTATAAACTCCGCAAGTTCTTTTTTGTTCTCAAAATGAATGGTTTTAACCTTTTGAGGCTGTATAAATTTTGCAAGTTCCCCTGTTGTTAAAACATAATCGCATTCAAAATTATCTATAAACTTGCCTGTTTCACTGTGATATTCTTCTTCATTAAGCCCCAGCTCTCCCATATCGCCTAAAACAAGTGTTTTTGGATTTGGCGTCAGCGTTAAAAATGTTTTAATAGCAGCTTTAACGGATTCGGGGTTAGAATTGTAACTGTCATTTATAATTTTAAATCCGTTAATTTCTTCAGCGTCCCACCGCTTTTCAATCGGTGTAAATTCTTTTAATCCTTCTGCAATAATATTCGGATTTAACCCTGCAAATAATCCTGCTTCTATAACGCTTAGGGAATTTTGTATATTATGCTCGCCTGCCGCATTTAGTTTATATTCATTGTTTTTATATTTAAAACGGCAGGTGTTTGATGTCATTTCAATTATTTCAAGATTTTTATCATTTAAGGAAAAATAAACGGTATTGTGCTTATTATCATTAATTTGTCTGATTAACGGGTTATCGTGGGCGATTAAAATGCCGTCAGATTTAAGATATTTTGCTATTTCAAATTTAGCTTTTGCAATATTTAAAAGAGAACCCAATCTGCCGATGTGTGCACTTCCCGCATTAACAATAACACCGATATCCGGCTGGGAATATTTAGATAAAAGTTCAATTTCACCAAACCCGCGCATTCCCATTTCAACAATTAAATATTTTGTATGCTCATCAATGGCGGATATTGTTTGGCATAAACCGATTTCATTATTGTGATTGAGCAATGATTTAACCGTTTCACCCGCATTTTTAAAAACGCTGTACATCATTTCTTTAACGGTGGTTTTGCCGCTGCTTCCCGTTACTGCTATGGTAAAAGGGTTAATTTTATTTTTATAAAAGTTCGCAATTTTTAAATATGCTTCTTTTGTATCTTTAACATATAAAATTATTTTTGCATTTTGGGATATTTTATTTTTATTGCATGTAAAATAACCTTGAGCACCTGCTTCAACTGCGTTATTAATAAAATTTTCGCCGTCAAAACTTTCGCCTTTCAGCGGAATATAAATATCATTATGTGTAATAGTTCTTGTATCCGTAGAAAAAGAGTATAGTTGTGCGCTTTCACTTCCTTTTAAAAGTTCGGCATCTGTTGCTTTTATAATCTCACTCAGATTTAATTTCATAAATATCCCCAATCTCATTTTATTTTAACATAAAATAACTCTGGGATATTTATTATTTTAAATTTATTCAACAAATCCGGATTGTATTAAAGTATCAGGTGCTTTAACATCATCTACATAATAATAATCGGCAGCCTCTCTTGAGCCTCTTTTTATACGGTCAAGTCTTGCAGTGTATTCAATGTCATTTGCCGTTACTTTGTAATTTGCAGGTTTTGTATTTTCTTCTAAATTCCATTTTGTACCTGCAAGTTCAAGTCTGAAATCGTTTCCTAGTAAATGGAGCTGAGAATTATCCTGTTCCGAGTTTTTATTCCCGTAATATTTTTGTTCGTTAAATGTTTCATTTTCTCCGCTTTGCTCATAAACAATTATTTCACTCGGTAAAGTTGAGCGCGAATAAACAATTCTGTCTTGATTATTATTTACTATTATTTTTGTAGCATAAGTTGGCAATGCTGAAATTAAAGTAAAACAGCATAACAAAATAAGTAAATTCTTCATATTATCCTCTCTTACATCCTTTTTTAAGACCTGTATGTTCTTTATGTTTCCACAATTTAAAAAAAATTAAACATATTTAAAAAAAAATAAACTTAACAAAAGTTATAAAAATGTAAATTATGAAATAAAAAAAAACTTTATATACATGTGTAGAAAAGGAAATGAAGTATTATGGTAAATGGAATAGAAGCAAATTATGCAGCAAATCAAGTTCCTCAACAGGTGTATACAACGGCACCTCAAACTGTAGTAAATGCGGGTGCACAAGCAGCGGAACAGTTGCCCGATACATTTTTAAGTTCAACAAAAAATGCTGCTTCAAGTGCTGCAATATTTGAGGGAATTCCTATATTAAACCTTTTGTTAAGAAGTAAAAAATCAACGGGAAAAGCCTTGAGTCAAGGAATGAATTTAATCGGGCTCCATAATAAAACTGCTTTGAAAAAATTATTACATGGCGATGGGAAACTTTCTAAAAGAATATTGGATTTTGTTTCCTCCGCAAATAAATCTAAACAAGCATATATGACAGAAAGAAGCTCAGTAAAAGCCTTAAGTAAATCGGTAAAAGCAACTAAAAAATTAGAAAAAATAACAAAGAAATTATCACAAGCGGCGGAAAATAATGCAGGAAAACTCAAAAAAGGGATTTTAGAGTTCAGTAAAAAACATATTCAAGGTAAAGCAATAAAAGCTGAAGCAAAAGCTGTAGACATGGCTTCAAAAGCTGAAACAGCAAGAACTGTTATAAATTCAACACAAGCAGTAGGAAAAGCGGCAGGAAAACTCGGAAGTGTTCGTAATTTCTTAAAATCCAGCGGTGCGGGTATAATGCTTGTATTTAGCGGAATTGCAGAATGTATTTCTGAAGTAATACCTACATTTAAAGAGTTAGGTGCTAAGAAAGGATTTAAACAAATCGGTAAATCATCCGTAAAAGTATTAGGTGATACAGTAGGATTTATCGGCGGTGAACAAGCGGGTGTTGCACTTGGTACAGCTATAGGAACAGCGATATGCCCGGGTATCGGCAGCGCAGTCGGTGCTGTATGCGGTTTAGTCGGAGGTTTTGTCGGTTCTTGGGTAATGGGTAAAGTTACTAAAGCTATTACAGGCAAATCCGAACGTGAACTTGCTAAAGAACAACAACAGCAGCAAGAAGTTCAAAAAAATCCTTTTGAAGAATTTGAACAATATCAATTAAATCCGTATTTTGCATAAAATATAAATAAAATTTCAAGTCCGTTCGATATCGAACGGACTTTTCGTATTTTTAATTTATAAAATAAAATGCGACATAAAGCCGCATAAGTCAAGAAAGGAATGGTTAGACTATTAATTTAATTGTATTATTACATATATTTGATTAGTACGCAAATTTGTGAATATTTGTAACATTTTGTAATGTTAAATTTTACGATGTTATAATTTTTTTAATATGAAAATAGGAATTATATCACTCGGATTAATAGGCGGTTCTTTATTTAAGTGTTTATCAAGAACGGAATTTGAAATATATGCCGTAACAAGAAATAAAGAAACAATAACAAAAGCAAAACATTGGTGTGATAATGTTTCGGATGATATTAATACATTAAAAAATTGCGATGTGGTTTTTGCGGCTTCACCTATCGGAAAAACGGTTGAGATATTAGACAGGCTTGAAACGGTAGTTAAAGACGGCTGTATTGTACTTGATTGTGCAAGTGTAAAAGAATTTGTAATGAAAAAGAAACGCCCGTATAAATTTATAGGCTCACACCCTATGGCGGGAACAGAGTTTTCGGGTTATGAGGCTTCGTTTAAAGAATTATTTGAAGGTGCAAAATGGGTGTTAACTCCCCAAGAGGGTATTTCACGGAAAGATGTTGAGCTTGTTGAAAAAATTATAAAAAAAACAGGTGCGCAGGTAATTATAACAACCGCAAAGGAACATGATGAAGCTGCTGCGCTTATTAGTCACATGCCGTTATTAATTTCTCAAGCTGTATTTAAGTCTGCAGGTGAAAATTCCCTTGCAATGCAGCTTGCTTCAAGCGGTTTTCGTGATATGACAAGACTTTCAATGTCTAATCTTCAAATGGCACAAGATATGAGGGAATATAATTCCCGTAATATTAAAAAAGCACTTGAAAAGTTTAAATTCGAACTTGAGAATTTAAGCATAACAAAGGACAGTCAAATATTTTCTCAAATAAAATCAGCACGCGAAAAAATGTATTCCGACGAGGGTAAAAATATTTATAAACAATAAAAAAACCGATTAAAATCGGTTAATTCACTTTATATCAGAGAGAGGAATCAGAGAAAGAAAACACTTATTTAACAATTTTTGTTTCCTCTTAACATGTAAATACCCCTCATGTTTTATTTTATATCGTGTAATATGTACACTTGTAACATTTTGTTACATTTGCTTGTAAGTTGTTGTGTTATAATGGTTTTACTTTAATCAACAATTAAGAAAAGCAAAAAATGAATACAAAATCCAGATTAAATGAAGTTCATAATCTTCCCGGAACACTTGTATGTGTTGAGGGAATAGACGGCTCGGGCAAGTCAACCCAGCTTGCAATCTTGCGCGATTGGTTAAAATCATTGAAACAGGATGTTATTTTTACGGAATGGAATTCGTCTGATTTAATTTCACAAACAACAAAACTGGCAAAAAAGAAAAATCTTTTAAGCCCGAGAACTTTCTCGCTCCTGCATGCAGTTGATTTTGCCGACAGATTGGAACAGGTTATTATTCCTGCTTTAAAAGCTGGATTTATAGTCCTTGCGGACAGGTATGTTTATACCGCTTTTGCTCGTGATGTGGCAAGGGGAGTTGACAGGGACTGGGTTAGAAAAGTTTACGGGTTTGCAGTCCGTCCGGATTTAACGCTTTATTTTAATGTCACCGAAGATGTTTCATTAGAGCGTATTTGCGCTAACCGTTCCCCTAAATTTTATGAAGCCGGCATGGATTTAAAAATCAGCAACGACCCTTATGAAAGTTATAAAATTTTTCAAAAACGTGTTAATGATGAATATAAAAAGATGATTAATGAGTATGGATTGGTTGAAATCGATGCTAATGACAGCATACACAATAAGCAGTTATTCTTTAGAGAACAGGTAAGAAGTGTGCTCGCTAAAAAGGGGATTGAAATTTAATGGTTAAATATAAATCAAAACACGGTTATGAGGGAAAATTAATCGTTATAGAGGGTACTGACGGTTCAGGCAAATCCACTCAAATTGAAAAATTAAAACGCTGGATTGAAGACCAATCATACGGAGTTATGGTAAGCGAATGGAAAACATCTAAATTCATAGCTGACGCAATAAATGACGCTAAAGACAGAAATCTTTTAAATGCAACAACTTTCAGTCTTTTATATGCCGCAGATTTTGCCGACAGATTAGAGCAGGTTATTATTCCCGCACTTAAAGCAGGATTTGTTGTTATTTTAGACAGATATGTTTATACTGCTTATGCTCGCGATGTGGTTAGAGGTCATAATATTGAATGGCTTAAAAACCTTTATGAATATGCTCCTGAACCTGATATGGTATTTTATTTGGATGTACCCGTGGAAATTTTGCTTAAAAGAATAATAGGAACAACGGGGCTTGATTATTGGGAATCCGGCAGAGATATCGGCTTGAGTACAGATTTTTACAAGAGTTTTCAAATATATCAAGGTAAATGTCTTGACGAGTATCATAAAATGATTGATGAATACGGTTTTATTTCCATTGACGGTACTTTGAGCATTAAAGACATTCATAAAAAAATTATTTCGGAAGTAAAAAATCTGCTGGATGATTAATTTTATCCACCGTTTTTATTAACTTTTTTGATAAATTACATAAAAAAAGTTATAATTAACAGGTATGAAAAAATTATCAAATTCTAATTTTGTACTTTTACAGGATATCTTTAAAGAATTAAATATTAATTATGACGAAGCGGCTGCGGATAATTCCGAAAAGTTATCACAGTATTGGGAAGAAACTGTCGGAGAAAAAATTTCAAAATTCTCTAAAGTTTTGGAATTAACATCAAGTAATGTGTTAATAATTGTTTGCTCGGACTCTTATGCAGCTAATGAGTTATATTATGTAAAAACTAAATTACTTGAAAATATGAATGAAAAAGTAAAAAATTTGGGAATAGAAATAAAAGATATAAAATTTGATTATAAAAAATGGGAAAAATAAAAATATGAATAATAAAAGAAAAGGTTTTTCTATAGCAGAGTTGTTAATTGCGCTTTTGATAATAAGTATAGTATTATCTGCGGCAATTCCGACTATAACAAAGAAAAACACTGCAGGCAGTGAGAAAATATGGCGCTGGGCAGGAAGAAATAACAGTGCATATTTTGGTGTAGGTCAAAACCAGAGTGCAATAATTGGTGCTCAAGAACTTCCCGAGTTAGATACATATTTTTATCTTGAAGATGGTGAAGAAATTCCTGAAAATGTTAGATTTACAACTGACGGGGATAAACTTGCTCTTTTTAAAAGAAATGAATCAAATAATACAGAAAGTAAGAATTTTCAAAATTCACATATTGCCTTTTATACCATAGATGGTGATACTGAAAATAATATTCATTATGCGGGCAGAATAGCTTTAGACAGGCATAATATGGCTATAGGTATAGGTTCATTGCAAAATATTAATCCGATTGAAATGTCCGATAGTGATTCTGCGTTTAAAGGTTACAATACCGCAATAGGTCATTATTCACTGTTTAATAACAGAGAGGGAATACAAAATACTGCAATAGGTGAAAGAGCATTAATATGGAATAATGACGGGAACGGAAACACGGCAGTAGGATACCAATCATTGGCAGGGTCTTCTCAAGGCGGGGGCTCTCCGTCTAATAGTACTGCAATTGGTAATTTTGCATTGCAGCATAATTTTGGAAAAAATAATACAGCTGTTGGGGCTAATGCTCTTAATGAGAATGAGGGAGAAGGCAATACTGCTGTCGGTGCAAATGCTTGTAACAATTTAATGGGTGATTATAATATATGTATAGGATATAACGCAGGCGTTACCACTAAAGAAGACACGGAAACTGCAAGTCAAGAAGACAGTTATGCCTTTTATTTGGGTACTAAATCCAGTGAAGATGAAAATATTGCTGAAGCTGCTTTATTGTCGGGGCATACAAGTAAAGAAGCAACTGCAAGGATAAAAGATTTACTTGTTAATGTAGACAATTTCCAGATAAGAACTCAAGATTCCGGCGGCAGTATATTTAATGTTACTACCGGTTCTACAAATAGCTACATTAATGGTAAATTTAGTTTTATATTCCGTGATCCGAGAACAACCGGCAGTGTTGCCTCCGTTCTTACTTTACAAGAACGCTGCGGAACGGGAACTTTAGATAAGGATGTTTGCTCAGGTAATGCAGGTAATATATTATTTATGACTTCTGATATAGGTAAGTCATTCAGAAATATATCATTTAATGATGTTTTGAGAATAGTATTTCCTGTTAATGCAGGTGATACAACTCAAACAGTAAAGTTAAATATAAGTGATTCTGTTTTATTAGATAAATCCGGTACTGTTAAAGCAAATCTTTTGGAATTAAATAATAATGTTTTAATTGACAGGGAAGCTAAATTCAAACTTAATGTAACAAATAATGACGGATTTTTATTAAGAAGTTTGGTAGACGCAAGTAGTCCGTTTGATGTAATTAAAGCCCAAGGTACAGCTTTGACTATCAGTGCAAAAGAAAATTTAACAATTGACGGCGGTACAAATTATATAAATGTTTATAACAATGCAGGATTAAAACTTGCCAAACAGGGACAGCAAGCTGCCGTTACATTAAATTCTGACGGATTAATTCAAGCTGACAGTCTTATATTAACCCAATTATCTTCTCATTCCCAAGGAAACTTAAAATTTATAATTGATGATATATATCAAAGATTAAATACTGCTTCTGACATACGTTTAAAAAACATATCGGGTGATAACACGGCAGGACTAAAGGAAATTACCGCACTTGAAGTTAAAAATTATACATACAAAAGTGATAAAAATAAAACTCCGCATGTCGGTGTTATAGCTCAGCAATTGCAAAAAGTATTTCCTAATTCCGTATTAAAAGGTGATGACGGCTATTTAAGAATTACTAAAGATGAAATGTTCTATGCCTTGATTAATTCTGTTAAAGAACTGCTTGCAAAAATTCAAGATTTAACGGCTAAAATAACGGGGTTGGATAAACGTATAACAGAACTTGAAAAACAAAATCAACAGCTAAAAAAGCAGAATGCAGAGTTTGAAAAACGGCTTTCCAAATTAGAAAAGAAAGTAAAATAAAATTAAATTAAAGCCCCCGTTAGTAAGCGGGGGTTTTTAATGTATAATTATTTTATGAGATTAGATAAATTTTTAAAAGTGTCACGATTAATAAAACGCAGAACAGTTGCAAATAAAGTGACAGAACAAGGCAGAATATACGTTAACGGCATTATTGCCAAACCCGCTAAGCAGCTTAAAATTGGTGATATTATAAGTATTATTCAAGCTGATAAAGAATACAAAGTAAGAGTTGTAAAAATACCTAATAACAATGTATCTGTTCAAGAAGCGTCAACTTTGTATGAAGAAATTAATTAATTTTCTTAATTACTTTGATTTTGTTCATTATCATCGAGTTTAATTCTTGAAAGTTTAACTATTTCTTCAAAATCACTGTGTTTATTGCTTAACTCTTGGAATGTACCCGTATCAATAAGTCTGCCGTCTTTTAAGTATATTATTCTGTCGCAGTTAATTAAAGTCGATAGCCTGTGAGCAATAGCGATAATTGTTTTTGTTCCTTTTATACTTGATATTACTTCAGTCAGTTTGCTTTCAATTTTTACATCAAGATTTGATGTGGCTTCATCAAGTACAATAATTTCCGGATCACGGTATAGTGCCCTTGCTATGCCTATTCTTTGCATTTGTCCGCCCGATAACCCTGTTCCGTCTTGTTTTAACTCTATTTCAAGCCCGTTTTCCGTATTTTTTAATTGGTCATATAATTGTGCTATCTTTAATACTTCATCGGCTTTTTCTTTATCAATATCTTTTCTTTCAACACCCCAGGCTATATTTGTATATATATCTCCTTGTATTGTACTGGTTTTTTGGGGAACATATCCTATTATATTTCTGAATTTTCTTATATTATCAGTATTTAATAGTATATTATCAACGTATATTTCGCCTTTATAGTCAAGCAATCCCAATAAACAGTCCACAAAAGTTGTTTTGCCTGCTCCGGATAATCCTACTATACCTACAAATTCACCTTTTTTAATATCCAGTGTTATATTTTCAAGAACATTGCTTTTCTTATCATAAGAATATGAAACATCTCTCATTGTTATCTCGTTTATAAACGGTATTCTTTCATCCGTATCTTTTTCTTTCGGATAATCATACTTTTTATATTCTTCATACATGCTAAGAAGCTGATCCATTTTTACCGTATTTATATTTATATAATTTAAATATACTTGATTTTTGTATATTTGAGGTACTATTCTGTAAATGGCAATAGCAACAACACCTAATGATACCAATACATTAGACGGATTTTCTCCGTATCTTGCAAGTATTCCGAAGCACAGTATTATCATTGTTAATATGAATATTATTTCTATGATGTACTGCGGAATTAAAGGAATTAATGTCAATTTTTCATTATAAGGAATAATTTTTGCGAGTGTCCTGTCAAAGAAATCAAGAAAGAATTTTTGACATCCGTTTATTTTAATATCTTTCATATATGTAAAACTGTTCATAACACTTTCATAAGGTCCTTGGGTCAGTTTTAACTTCTTTATGGCAAGATTTTCCGAACAACGTCTGAATATTTCACTCTGCAAAGTACCTGTTAAAGTGAAAAATACTACAGCCATCAAAGTAAACATTGGAAGTAAAAACATTAAAATTGAAAATACCAGTATAACTACAAACGTATTTGAAATAAATCCAATCAATTTGAATACATAATAGAGCATTACATCATCAATAATTTTTGTTATTTTAGTTACTATATTTGAATTTCCTCTTATTAAATCGGATTCATATGGCGCATAAAGGATAAATGAAAGCATTTTATCTTTTATTTTTAATCCCCATTCGCTTATCATTTTGTTTTGTAAATATGTAATAAGTATGGAATATAAGTTTTTTATAATAATTATCGACGCAATTAAACCGCCGATAAGCAAAATCATATTGTTTGTTCCGGTTATATTAAATGTTTTGTGAAAATACATTGCAATAGGATTATCAACTACTCTGCCGGGGTTTACCAGTATCATTATAAACGGAAATACCAATACAACCGTAAGAAATTCAAGTAAACTGGTCATAAATGCCATAAAAAATAAATATAATAATTTTATTTTGTATCCTTTGCCAAAATATTTTAAAAACCTGTTAAAACGTGAAAAAAACATAATTATCCTCTTTTACGGAAAAATTATACCATAAGATTATTTTGAACATAAATGTTTGTATCGTTTTTTAACAGTCCCAGTATATTGGTAAAATTAAAGATGCTTGCAGCTTTTGCCGTTTTTTCACGTATTGTATAATCGTTAGATTTTGCGGTTACATTTAAAATATTAATAAGTTCTTCACCTGCTGAGATGTTTTCTGAAAGACTTATTATTGCTTCAAGGCTCCAGTATAGTGCAAAATTTTTCTTGTTTTGTACGTACGAGCGGTTTTTTGCTTCAAGAGAAAGTTTTTCAAGTATTAAGTTTATTGATTTAATTAAACTATCATAAATATATTGAGGATTTTTAACATATTTAATTATTTCAACAGCATTTCTTGAAACGGAGGGATTTATATCCGTAATTGCTTTTATAAAGTTATCAAGTATAGGAGTTGTTTGAAAAAATTTGTTATATTCCGCTGTTTTAATCAAATCAAGGATTTTATAAGAAGCAGTTTCTCTTACGGGGCCTGATTGATTAGTCAGGTTAAAAACCAATATATCAGCTTCATCTTGAGAGTTTATATGTGTCAGTTCTAGTAAACAGAGTTGTTTTTTTATGTCGTCATTATCTTTTAAAATTTCAAATATTTCAGAGTCCGAAAAAGTCGTATTGCAGTACTCAAAGGCAAGGTTAAGCGACTTCATATTATTTTCATAATTAATTTCATAAAAATTTTCCATAGCAACAAATATAGCATAATTGGAGGTTAAAAATAAAATAAAAAAAGTTTAATATTTATAACGTAGAGAGAGGCAGGAATATATGGGTGAAATAGTTAATTTTGTAAAAGAAATATTAATGCTTGAAACGGCGGAGAGAACCCCTGTCGGGTTATGTGCATTTGATTGCGGTGAACAGGAAAAACCCAAACGTACGGTAAAGCAAAAACGAAAAAAAGAAATGCGCTTATCAGAGTTAATGGACAAATAAATTATCCTTGCTAAGTATAGATGCTTGTTTTATAATAACTTTCAGCAGGTTATGTGATATGGAGTTTAATTTATGAATTTAGCAAGTATTATGAAACAAGCACAGCAGGTGCAAAAAAGATTACAGGATGCACAAAAAGATTTGGCGCAGGCAGAAATCACGGCTGAAGCTGCAAATGGTGCTGTAGTTGTTGTTTGTGACGGTAACGGTAAGTTTAAATCAATCAAATTGAAGAAAACTGCAATAAATGCTGAAAATCCCGACTCTGTTGATGATGAAACCGTTGAAATGCTTGAAGATTTAATTACAACGGCAATGAAAAAAGCAACGGAAGATGCGACAAAGAAAATGCAGGATAAAATGAAAGGAATTGTACCTGCAGGCATTAATATTCCCGGATTGTTCTAATGGAATATACAAAACCGCTGGCACAGTTAATAGAATTTTTCCAAAAATTCCCCGGAGTCGGGCCTAAGTCCGCTCAAAGAATGGCATTTCATTTGCTTAAAATGCCTTTAGGTGAAGTTCAGCGTTTTTCACAAGTGCTTGTTAGTGCTAAGGAGAATATTCATTACTGCGGAATTTGCTTTAATATGTCAGTTTCAGATCCTTGCGAAATATGTTCCGATACAAGGCGCGACAGGTCTGTTATTTGCGTTGTTGCCGAGACTAAAGATTTAATTGCAATTGAAAAAACACGCGAATATAAAGGTTTATATCATGTTCTGCAAGGTACTCTGTCGCCGTTAGACGGTATCGGGGTAGAAGATATAAGAATAAAAGAACTGCTTAAACGCGCTGCAGACGAAAATATCAAAGAGATTATTCTGGCATTAAGCCCGTCCGTTGAGGGTGAGGCTACCGGTTTATATATTGCAAAATTGTTAAAACCGTTTAATATAAAAATAACAAGGATAGCTTTCGGACTGCCTGTGGGCTCCGATTTGGAGTATGCGGATGAGATTACTCTCGCTAAAGCTATTGAAGGAAGAAGAATTATAGATTAAGGAGTTATTATGAGCCAAATTACAATAAGATCGGATAGAGATACGGATTATACTTTTACATATAAAGGCGAGGATGTTACTCTTGCTGCAAGAAGCGTTATTAGTATTGCTAACGGACTTCAAGATGTTGTTTTGCCCACCTGCAAAATGAAAATCGCTAATAATTTAATTGTTATAAAGGAATAATCTTTGAGCAGTATTGATGTTTCAATAATTCTTGTTTCTTATAATACTTCAGAACTAACCCGCAATTGCATTAAATCCATTTATGAACAAACAACGGGGGTTAATTTTGATATTTGGGTTGTCGATAATAATTCAGCCGATAACTCTTGCGAAATGATTAAATCTGAGTTTAGTAATGTTCATTTAATTGAAAATAAACAAAATTTAGGATTTGGCAGAGCTAATAATGCAGCTATTTCGCAGGCTCAAGGGAAATATATCTTTCTTTTAAATACTGATACCGTTTTAATAAATAATGCAGTAAAAATTTTATTTGATTTTATGGAAAATAATCCGCAAGCAGGTGCATGTGGCGGTAATTTATATGATAAAGATAATAAAAATGTTCATTCTTACGGGCATTTTTTAACCTTTAAAACAAAAATGGCAAGAACTTTAAAACTCGGATTTTTTCTTAAAAAAGAAAAAATGGTAAATCAAGATAAAGGTCATAATGAAGAAAATCTGTTAAAAGAGGTGGATATTATTATAGGCGCCGATTTGTTTTTAAGACGTGAGGCGCTTAATAAAGCGGGATTATTTGACGAAGACTTCTTTCTTTATTTTGAAGAATCCGAACTGCAATATAGAGTGCATAAATTAAACTATAAAATTTATATTGTTCCGCAGGCAAAAATATATCATTTTGAAGGTAAATCAACCAAAAACAGAGCAGTAACCCGTACACATAAAATGGCGGGTGAAGTATTATTTTTTAAAAAATGCTACGGAACAAAAAACTTAGGATTTTTTAAATTGTTATGTACTCTGCCAAACTTGCCAAGATTGTTTATTCATCCTAAAATTATTTCGAAATCAATATACAATGTATGGAAAATTTAATGAAAATTTCTGTTATTACAACCAGTTATAATTATGCAAATTATATTGCTGAAACAATTGAAAGTGTTTTAAATCAAACATATACGGATTTTGAATATGTTATATTTGATGACGGCTCAACGGATAATTCAAGAGAAATTATTAAAAAATATGCTGAAAAAGATAATCGAATTAAATTTTATACACACGAAAACAATGAAAACAAAGGTTTAATAAAAACCCTTTCCTTCGCAATTGAAAAATGCAGCGGTGATTGGATTATATTTGTTGAAAGTGATGATACTATTGCTCCGGATTATATTGAGGAAAAAATTAAAGCATATAATGATAATCCTAATGCAGTTTTAATATTTAATCAAATAAAACCTGTCGGGGATGAAAAAAGGGTTGTTAAATGTATTAAACATCTTGATAAAGTTCAAAATATTATCGGTAACGGCAAGTTTGATTTTTATAATTTGCTTCAAGAAAATATAATACCCACTTTTTCTTGTGTTATGGTTAAAAAAGATATTATAACTGAAATTCCTTTTGATTTTGTTCTGCCTAAATGTTTTGATTGGTATTTATGGAATTACATTATTAAAAATTATCCTGTTGTTTTTTTGAATAAAAAATTAACTGTTTTTCGGCTTCATACAATAAGTTATTCATGCAAAAAAACAAATATATCTGTTTTTAATGCACTTATTAAATTAGCGGAGAAAAAATATAATAACAAAGAAATTTTCTATAAATTATTTTATCTTTACAGAGAAAATACAAAATTTGAAAAATTATTTAAAAAGTTTGTAAAGGCAACAAGTAAATATATTTATAAAAAATTGTATGTTCAAAAAGATGTTGAAATTATGATAGTTAATTAATAAATTCGTTTTTTTGTTTCATAGTCAAAAAACATAAGTTTATCGGTATTTATTGAAAGAATTAAATCTTTGCTTAAATTTGTATCGGCAGTTAGTGAAGCACAACATTCTGTGTTATTTACATTAAAATAAATTAAAATCGAACTTCCAAGCATTTCGGATATTTGAACTTTAATTGAAAAATTAAAATTTGTATCTGAACTATTAAAATATTCGGGACGAATACCTGCTAAAATTTTATTTTTACCCGATAATTTTTGTCTTTGTGTTTCATTTAATTCAAAAACATTGTTATTAAAAGAAATTTTATTTTCAATAATATCACAAGGAATAATATTCATGGACGGTGAGCCTAAAAAACTTCCCACAAAGGTGTTAACAGGATTATTAAATACTTCGCTCGGAGTTCCGATTTGTTGAATTATACCTTTATCAATAACCGCAATTCTGTCGCCCATTGTTAATGCTTCTGTTTGGTCATGGGTTACATAGATAAAGGTTGTCTGCAGTTTTTCGTGCAGTTTTTTTATTTCAGAACGCATTTGGACTCTTAATTTTGCGTCAAGATTTGACAGTGGTTCATCCATTAAAAATACTTTAGGATTTCTGACAATAGCTCTGCCAAGTGCCACCCTTTGCCTTTGTCCGCCCGATAACTGCTTGGGTTTGCGTTTTAATAAGTCGGTTAAATTCAGTATTTGCGCTGCTTCATTAACTTTTTCTTCTGTTTCTTTTTTGTTCATTTTCCGCATTTTTAAAGGGAATGCAATGTTTTCATATACGCTCATGTGCGGATATAATGCGTAATTTTGGAACACAAAAGCAATATCGCGGTCTTTGGGGTGAACATTATTTACGCATTTTCCGTCTATAAATATTTCACCTTTCGTTGTGTCTTCTAACCCTGCTATCATCCTTAAAAGCGTTGATTTGCCGCATCCGGACGAACCTACTAATACTAAAAATTCTTTATCTTTTATATCAAGACTTACATTATCAATAATTACTTTTGTATCAAATGACTTTGTTACATTTTTCAGTTCAACTTCAGCCATATTAAACCGCCGTATTTTCTTCCGTTAATGATTTTTCAACAGGTATTATAAATGCTATCGAAACTTGGTTTGTATATTGATTATTAACCCAGATTTCGCCTTTTAATTTATTAATATATTTTTTTGAACTGCCTAAAAGTAAACTTTGTAATAGGTATTTTTTGGAATTTTTTTCAACTTGAACATAAGGGTCAAATATGTCACTGCTGTTATATAAAGAAGCGTCAATTCCTTTCATTGTCAACTCGAACATTAAATAAGATTTTTCGTTAATATTATTTCCGAGTTCAAAGCCTTTTGATAACAAGTATTCGGGTAAAGGGTTTGATAACGATACATTTATTGCCCCTGTTTCAATTAAAGCCAATGCCTGTTCAATTAAATTTGTCATTATCATTTTTACGACATCTTTATCCGAATAACAGTTTTGTTTTACAAGGTCAACTATATTTGTTGTAAGTGCTATATCTCTGCCTTGGAGTTTTACAGCTATTTCATTAGTTACAACGGATAACAATGCTGCTGCATCAAAATTTTTATAATCAAATTTATATAAATCAGACTCTGCCTGTGACATTTCTATTAATTTTTCCGTTAAAAGCAAAAGCTCTGTTGAATTAGCATTCATTATCTGCAGATATTTTTTCTGCTTATCGTTAATTTCTCCGCTTAATCCCTCAAGCATTGCCTGTGAAAATCCGATAACGGAATTTAACGGTGAACGCAGGTAATTTGATATTTTCGCCAGCAGTACATTTTTTGTGTGATTTAATATTTTCTGTTCTTGTCTTTCCGTTATTAATTTATCCAGTAAGGAGTGGTCTTGCGTATTATCTATTATTGTTAAAATATAGCGTTTTTTCTTACCCGAGGATACATTTACTACCTTTACGTCAGTGATTTTTGTATTTTGTTCTTCCGAAACTATTTTTAAAATTTGTTTAATTTCTTCATCACTGTTGCGGATTATATTATCAGAGTTTGTTAAAAAGTAATCATTTATGTTTTTTCCTCTGAGCTTATTTGTTTCAAACAGTTTGAATGCGCTTTTATTTGCGTAGTGTATTTTCCCGTTTTCATCTATTACCAATACTGCTTCAGGCAGATATGTAAGTACATTGTATTGTTTCCCGAGTAATAATCCAAAGATATTCATTTATAATTCCTTTTAACAATAATATGCTAAATATTCCACGAAAATATTTTAGCATATTATTATTTAAGAATATAGTAATTATTACGTTAAGTAATCTTTTAAATGTTTTATATTATCGGAAGCCCGTAATTTTTTTAGTGCAATACACTCTATCTGGCGTATTCTTTCTTTTGAAAATCCCATTTCATTGCCCAGTTCTTCAAGTGTTTTAGGGTTAGTTCCGTCTATACCGAATCTGTTTATTATAATTTTGCGCTCTTTGGGAGTTAATTCTTTTAATATTTTATTTATATGTAATTTTAACATTGTATTTTGAGTCTTACTTTCGGGTGATATGTAATTATCATCTGAGATATAATCTTCAAGTGACAAATTATCGGCTATCGGAGTATCAAGGCTCATAGGTTCAAGTTTTATTGTATTTAATGCCATAATTACTTGTTTTACGGGCATGTTCAGCTTCTTTGCGATTTCTTCTTCCGTTGCTTCTCTGCCGAGTGTGTAGTTAAGCTCAAACATTGCTTTTTTTACGAGCCTTATTTTATCTATCATGTGTACGGGAATTCTGATTACTTTTGAATTATTTGCTATTGCCCGAACTATTGTCTGGCGAATCCACCATGTTGCATAAGTTGAAAACTTAAATCCTTTTGAATAATCATATCTGTTTGCTGCTTTAATTAATCCTAAAGAACCTTCCTGCACTAAGTCCATAAACAAAACGCCCTGCCCCGTGTATTTTTTTGCTATACTTACAACCAGTCTTAAATTTGCTTGAATTAATTTCTTTTTAGCAATAAGTGCTTTGTGCTCATCCCCCTCCATTATATCTTTGCCGAGTTCTTCTTCCTCTTTTCTCTTTAACAGTCTGGTTTTACCTATATCTTTTAAATACATCTGCAAAATATCATCTTTAAAAACCACATTATTAAAGGTTGATATTTCTTCTTCCTCGTTTTCTTCTTCTAAATTAATATAATTTTCTTCCAAATCAAAATCGTCAAGATATTGAATACTCATAACACATCCTCTCACTCTTAATTATTTCATTTGACGAGAAAATATATTATGAGTTCCTGAATTTAATAAATTGTTACGAGAATCAGCCTGCGTTTTTAAAATCACTGCCGCCGACTATTCTTAAGCGGCGCTCACTGCCCTCGCCGACACTTTCGCTTGAGAGGTTATGCTGTTCAACAAGTTCGTGCTGAAGTTTTCTTATCTGCTGGTTTTGAGGCTGCAGTTCCACATTATCGGCGCCCTCTAATATTTTTTGTATTGCGGCTTTTGCTTCATCAAGTGCGCGCTCGGCATCATCATAATACCCTTGCAGAGTTTCACTATCCGTAATATGCAATGCTTCTTTAACAACTTTTTGAACCTGCGACATTGAATTTGACCTTACGTAATATATCGGCAGTTTATAATCGTTTGCAATGCTTAATATTTTTGTTCCGCCTTTTGCAAATGCTTTATGAACAATAACAATGTCGGCTTCTTCAATATTTCTTGTTATTTCCGCCTGCAGATTTAATCGCTCCAAAACTTTATCAAGCACGGTTCTTGAAACCGCATAAATGTAAATCTTTTTAAAATCTTTAACCTGCTTAACATATTCCTGCCTTGAAAAGCTGAATTTTAATTTTTGGCTTGCAAGATTTTCTTCTTCTTCTTTTATTTTTTCCTGTACAATAGTTTGTTCTTCTTTAGGCTGAGTGTCATAAACCTGGTCAACTTTTCTTATTTCGGGGCGGATAGGCCAGCCTCTTAATATGTAATCAACAGCTTCCGCTGTATTTTTATATACGGCAAGAGTATTTCTGTCAATAATTTCAATAACTATATCAAAAGTAGGCTGTTTTTCACGCTCTAAAACCGTTTTTTGCGAGCCTCTGCGTTTGGCTTCATCATCACCTAATGTAACGGAGCTTACTCCGCCGACTAAATCAGATAATGTAGGGTTCTTGATTAAGTTATCCAATGTATTACCGTGAGCGGTAGCTATCAGCATAACTCCGCGTTCGGCTATCGTTCTTGCAGCCTGCGCTTCTTCTTCTGTTCCTATTTCATCAACAACAATAACTTCGGGGGTATGGTTTTCGACCGCTTCAATCATAACATCTTTTTGATATATGGGTTGAGAAACCTGCATTCTTCTCGCACGTCCTATTGCGGGGTGCGGAGTATCGCCGTCGCCGGCTATTTCGTTTGATGTATCAACAATAACAACTCTTTTGCCGAGGTCATCAGCTACCAGCCTTGAAATTTCCCTTAATTTTGTTGTTTTTCCGACTCCCGGACGCCCTAAAAATAATATGCTTTTATTTTGAAGTACAAAATCTTTAATGCATGCAATAGTTCCTGTTACTACACGGCCAATTCTGCAGGTTAATCCGACTACTTTCCCCTGTCTGTTTTTTATAGCACTTATTCTGTGCAAAGTTCCCGCAATCCCCGAGCGGTTGTCATTTGTAAACGGCTGAATTCTTGATGTGATATATATTATGTCATCTTCTGTGATAATATCACTGCCGATAAAATCTGTCCTTTTGTCCGAATAACGTATTTCCCCAACTCTGCCTAAGTCAAGCACCAATTCAATGGCATCATCTAAATTGTACGGCTTTAGTGCTTCTACAATCTTTGGCGGTAAAATTTCAATTAACCTTCTAAGGTCATTGTGAAATTGTATCTTATCCATATGTCCCTTTCGCTGATGTACGCGCTCAGGTGATTTTTACTTGTACCCGATAAAGGACTTTTGCCGTTTTGTTAAATTTTTTGCTGCCGGCTTTCCGTTATTTGCCCTTAATCGGGGGCTCTTACACTTATATTATACCACTTTTTTATAACTTTTCCACATTATTCTACTATATTTGTAGTAATGTAAAATTTATTATATTTTATTTTCAATTTATACAAGCAAATTTTTATTTGTTCTGTTTTTTTAAAAAAAGAATTGGAGAAAGAAAATGTTAAGATATATTAACTCCATAAATATAAAACCTATCCCCGTTTTTAGAGGAAACAATAATTCTAATTTTAGATCTGCAGATTTACCGTCAGATACTTTTGAAAAAAATGAACAAATTTTATCACCTAAACTTAAAGAAAAATTAAGGGAATATATAAAAGTCTGCTATGACAAAGATGATAAAAAAGTTCAAGAATTTTTGAGTAATAAACAGGCAATGAATAGAATTTATGTTCTTACTTCGGAAGATTGTCATAAAAAACCAATTTCAGGGTTAAGCAGGGCTTTAACCATAACAGAAGCATTTGATGCTGTTGATTTGGGACTATCTGATAAAGAAATTGAAGATACACTTTGGCTTGAAACGGAGTTATGGAAATTAAAACAAAAAGATAAAAATAATCCGGACGATATAAATCTTTATTTTATGGAAACTATGTTTTTGAGAAGATTTGACGGACTTAATTTAAAACAATGTGCATCGGTATTATTACTTGAAGATATTATTAATGAAAAAGATGCTGTTAATCTTGTAAAAAAAATTATAAAAGCAGATAATCAGACAATGCAATAAAAAATAAAACACCGTTTATTGCGGTGTTTTATTCAAATTAATTTTTCAAAAGCAAATACTAAGCGTTAGCACCGGCTTTAGATATGATTTCTTCCTGTACGTTCATCGGTACTTGTTCATATTTCAAGAATTCCATTGAAAATGTACCGCGGCCTTGTGTGTTTGAACGTAAGTCAGTAGCATAACCGAACATGTTTCCTAACGGAACAGTTGCTCTTACTATAACGTTACCTGTGTTGCCTAAAGGTTCTTGACCTTCAACACGTCCGCGTCTTCTTGAAATATCACCGATGATTGTACCTGTGTATTCATCAGGAATTTCAATTTCAACTTTCATCATAGGTTCAAGTATGCAAGGTCTTGCTTTCTTACATCCGTCTTTAATAGCCATAGAACCTGCAATTTTGAATGCCATTTCTGATGAGTCAACTTCGTGGTAGCTTCCGTCATAGAGTTCAACTTTAACGTCTATCATCGGATACCCTGCTAAGATACCGCCCTCAAGAGCTTCTTCCATACCTTTTCTTGCAGGTTCAATGTATTCTTTCGGAATAGCACCGCCGACGATTT
>CANPYB010000012.1 GCA_947587605.1 Candidatus Gastranaerophilales bacterium | reverse complement strand
GTTTGTTTAAGTTTTTCTTCGTCCTCTGTTGCATAATTAACTGTATCTAATGTTATAGTTAATTTGTCTAATGCTTTGTTTAATTTAACAACAGACTCTTTTACATAGCTTTTTAACTTGGCGTCTTTACTCATATCGTTTACGTAGCTTGATAATTCAGCTACATTCTTTATCGTAATATCTAAATTAGCAAGTGTCTGCTTCGTTGTCGGGTCTTCTAACAGGCATGATACATTGTTTGATAATCTTTCAAATGATTTTGTCGCATCCGCAACACTTTTTGCAAAGTTTTCATCTCCTGCAAGTTTATTTATATTCGCTGTTAATTCATTGATTTCTGATGATAACATTTCTAATTCGCTTTTTGATAAATCAATAAGCTCTTGTGCCTTTTCCATTGTAATGTTTGTATTTTCGGTCAGGTCATTTATGTTGTATGCTGATTGTTTTAATTCTTCTATTACATCATCGGTTAACAGCATTGCAATTCTTTCGTTAGTTTCAACGAGCGATTCCGCACTGCGATATTGAAGTTCAAGAAAATCTGCTATTCTCATAGGTTCTATTACAGTATAAGGTGAATCTGTTTTCGGATAAGGAATTTGTATGTCTTCTCTTGGTGCAATCCTTAACTTCTTTTCATTTTCGTCTTTTACTATTTTTCCTTTTAAGTTTTCAGGTGTTATTAACCCCGGTAAATTAATGATATACTTAATTTTATAAGCATTCTTTGTTTTGATATTTTCTTTAACTATTATCGGAAGCATATTTGTTTCAACAATTTCAATCTTTTTTACAATTCCGATATCGTAATATTTCCCGTCTAATTCCATTTGTACTTTATCATCAGCGTGGAGAATTTCTGTTTTATCCTGCTCGGGTAAATATATAACTCTTTCACGAGGCGGTGTTATTTCCAAAAACTGCTCGCCTATTATTCCCGATTGCTGAATGGATATTTCAGACGCTTTAGGGATTTTTATATTAGGTTCCGTGATTACAAATTTAACATCAACATAATTTTTATCGGGTTCAATATGGGGTTTTATTTCTTCAACCTGTCCGATTCTAACGCCCATCATCTGCACTCCGCTTCCCGTACGCATTCCGTTAACATCTTTAAATGTTACGGTTTGTCTGTCTGCGTTTGAGATTGATTTCCCGTTAACCCACATTATTGTAAAAAGTAATATCACTAATGCTGATAGTGCTAATATACCGACTTTAAATGATGATGTGAATTTCATATTTTTCCTTTTCTAAATCCATTTTACAATAAAAAATTAAAACTAAAAACTATCTGCCGTTATTTTCATAGGACCTTCTATTGACGCGGAAACAAACTGCTTTGTATAAGGGTTATCCTGCAATAACAGTTCATTCGGAGTTCCTCTGAATACTATATGCCCGTCATATAGCATAATTACTTTATCCGAGCATCTTTTTATCGTTGACATTTGGTGTGTTACAACGATAGATGTTGATTTTGTTTCATCTCGAAGCCTTAATATATAGTCTTCTATAACGGTAGAAGCAACGGGGTCTAAACCTGCCGTCGGCTCATCATATAATATATATCTGGGCTTCGTTACTATCGCACGTGCCAAGCTGACTCTTTTCTGCATTCCGCCCGACAGTTCATGCGGGAATTTTTCCTCTATTCCCGATAAACCTACGGTATTAAGGCTCTTTTTTACTATGTCTTTTAAATCCTGCCTTGTATACATACCTTTAAATTCTTTTCTTTCCTGCAGTGCAAAGGATATATTATCAAATACGTTTAACGAGTCAAATAATGCAGAATACTGGAACACCATGGCGATATCGCCCTCGCTGATTTTTATTGAGCCCTCATCTGCTTCTAAAAGTCCGCATAATATCTTTAATATCGTACTTTTTCCCGAACCGCTGAAGCCTACTATTGAAAGCACTTCTCCGTCTTCTACGTTGAAAGATATATTATCCAGCACCTTTTTATCATCAAATATTTTTGTTAAGTGTTCTACTTGTATTGACATATTTACCTTCTTTTTAAAAATAAAATGCTGCCGCAAATATTGCATCTATTATAACTATAGTCACAAAAGACCAGACAACGGCTTTTGTCGTTGCTATACCGACACCCCTTGCCCCGCCTTTTGCGTCATATCCGCAGCTTGAACTTACTAAACTGATTGCTCCGCCAAAACACGCTGCTTTTAAAAGCATTATGTTTATATCTCTTATGTACAATCCCTGCCAGACTGATGATATGTAACACAGCCAAGTCACATCTTTTGCGGCGCTCATTGCCGTTAATCCGCCCGCAAGTATTCCCGTTGTTGTGGCTATGATTACTACAAACGGCATCATTATAAATCCTGCAAGCACCCGCGGTAAAAACAGATATTTAAAGGGGGATACTCTGAGTGCATTCATTGCGTCTATCTGTTCTGTTACCCTCATTGTAGCAAGTTCACTGGCTTGTGATGACCCTATCATTGATATTATGGCAAAACCTGACATTATAACACCTATCTCGCGCACCATTGTTAACGCTACAAGAAGTCCTATATAGTCTTTTCCGCCCTGCTTTACCATTTCGGGTGCCACCTGCATTGCAAGTATTATTGCCGTTAATGATACGATTGATAAGGTTATGGGCAAAGAGTCCACAGCAAAGCGTGACGCTTGTTCTATCAGCTGTTTTCGGTTGATTTGAAAAGAAAACAGATATTTTAAAACCTGTATAAATCTGTATGCAATATCGCCGAATGTTTCACAAAACTCCCTAATATGGTTTAGAAACATTATTATCAATTGATATGTTATGGTCTCTTGTATAAATGCCCTTATATTTGCCATAACATTATTTTATCATAATTTTAAAATTTTATTAAATATTATGATTTTCGCACAAAAAGCACCGATTTAATGATTGTTTGATATTTCAATAAAATTAGGTGCTTTTGTTTTGAAAATAATGTGCTATTGTATTAAATCTTCTTTTCTTACAATTAATTTTATTTTAAACCTGCCTCAACAATAGTGTGAATGTCTCTTGCAATTGCTTCTTTAGGCTTACCCGATTTTTTAACCAATTCACCCAAAAAAGAATCACCTAAAATATTTTCACAACGGCTTTTCCCGTTCTCAAAAATATTTACAAGTTTACCCATTAATCTTCCATCATCAAAGAACCAACCATATTCATAAATTTTTTCAAGTGATTTTGAACCTTGTCTTGAAGAACTTTGAATTATTCCGTTTTCATATTTAAGAATAACTTTATCACCATTTTTTAAAGTATCTTCAATTATACCTGTAAATTTTTTTCCGCTTTCTTTTAAAGATGCCATACCTTTATCAAATTTAATGTCTGATAACTTAAAGGCTTTCCCACCTGATTTGTGCATAGCTGCACATGCTGCTGCCGCACTTCCGAGAGCGGTTAATGATAAAATAAGTTTTTTCTTTCTGTCTGTTACTTCTTGCGGAGTTGTTTTTATTTCTTGCTCGGTTCCTTTAAAGTTTTGTATGTTGGTTTTTATTGAATTAATCTTTGATACTCTCATATTAACTCCTTTTTGTGTTTTATCTTTTACTATAAAACAAACCAAAATAAATTTCGCCAATAATTTTAAATGTTTTTTACAAAACTTTATCTACCCATATACAATGCTATGAGTGAATTAACAATATTTATTTTCGCACAAAAAACATTTTACTCTGTGATTTTGCGATACTTCAAAAAATTCAGGTGCTCGAGTTTTGCATTTTTCCATAACATAAGGACATCTTGTATGGAATTTACATCCTTGCGGCGGATTTTGAGGTGAGGGAATATCGCCTTTTAATATTATTTTTTTTGTCTTTTTATCCTCGGAAATAACGGGAACTGCGTTTAACAGAGCCTCGGTATAGGGGTGTTTATGGTTATTAAAAAGTTCATCTTTTTCAGCAATTTCGACAATTTCGCCTAAATACATTACCGCAATTGTGTCGGAGATGTATTTTATTACGCTTAAATCGTGAGATATAAAAAGCATTGTCAGGTTTAAATGTTGTTTTAATTCAAGCATAAGATTTATTATTTGAGCCTGTATGCTCACATCCAATGCACTTACCGGTTCATCTGCAACGATAAATATCGGATTTGTTATTATTGCCCGCGCGATTGCTATTCTCTGCCTTTGTCCGCCCGAAAACTCATGCGGATATCTGTTTAAATCTTCTTCTCTTATGCCTGTTAAGTTTATTATTTCTTTTATTTTTTGATTTATTTCTTTTTTGTCTTTTTTATCTTTTTTTTTATTTATGATTAACGGTTCTTTTAAAATATCATATATTTTCATTCTCGGATTTAGGCTCATATAAGGGTTTTGAAATATCATTTGAGCGTTTTTTCTAAACTCTTTTAACTCATTTTTCTTTTTATTCAGTATGTTTTCACCTTTAAATAAAACCTCTCCGCTTGTCGGAGTTATTAATTTCAATATGCAGTTTCCTAAAGTTGATTTACCGCTTCCCGATTCACCTACTAAACCCAGAATTTCATTTTCTTTTATATCTAAATTGACATTATTAAGGGCATATACATATCCTTTTATATTGCCCATTAGCCCGTCTGTTACGGGATAGTGCATATTCAAGTTTTTCATTTCAAATAAATTACTCATAAATTTTATTATACTGATTTTTTTTATTTTTTTAATTACTCTCTATGATTATTCGGTGTATTTTTCTTTTAAAGTTATCAGCCCTTTTTCGCTGTTTAATTCAGCTTTTACCCCTATCGGAATTGTATCTTTTATTTTGCCGTGAGTTATTTTAAACCCTTTGCATACAGGAATTTTGTATTCGTTTGCAATTTCTTTTAAGACTTGATTTAAACTTTCTTCATTATCAATATCTTGAAATTCGCCTATTGCAATTCCTTGTACTCTTTTTCTTACCGCTTCCGTATTAAAAAGCTGGGTAAACATTCTGTCAATCTTATAAACAGGTTCGTTTAAGTCTTCAGCTGTTAATATTAAATCTTCCTCGGGAACAAAATCTAATCCGCAAAGTGATGTTAATGTTGCAAGATTTCCGCCCCATAGTCTGCCTTGTGCCTTTCCCGATTTAATTATTTCGGGTTTTTCTGCCCCTATTTGAGTTAAATTCCCCTCTAAGGCTTTAAAAAAACTATCTTGAGTGCAGGGTTGTATCTCACCGCCGAAATCACCCTTTGCCATTGCGCTATGGAAGGTTATAAGTCCCGTTTTTTTTAATATCATATTCAGCAATGTTGTTATATCGGAAAATCCTGCAAATATTTTCGGATTTTTCTTTATTATTTCCCAATCAATTTTTTTTAAAAGTCTTAAAGTTCCGTATCCGCCCCTTGCGCAGAGTATTGCATTAATGTTTGTATCGGAAAAATAATCATGCAGAGCTTCTATGCACTCATCATCGCAATTGCCCGCCATATAACGATGAGAATTTTTACATGTGTTTGATATTTTTACTTTATAGCCTTGGTTTTCCAAAAAAAATTTTGCGTTTTCTATTTTTTCATACTCTTTGATTGCACCTGATATTCCTAAAATGCATATCGTATCACCTTTTTTTAATTTTTTTGGTTTTATTATTTGCATGCCGCACACTTTTTTCTTTAAATAATATATAATTGATATTAGCAAACATTTTTGGAGCAGGCAATTGGAAACAAAATATATACCTTTATACCGTAAATACAGACCACAGACTTTCCATGACCTTATCGGACAGGAAAATATAGTACATGCTTTAAGCAATGCAATTAAATTAAATCGTATAGCACATGCTTACCTTTTATGCGGTCCGAGAGGCACGGGTAAAACCTCGTCGGCAAGAATTTTGGCTAAATCTTTAAACTGTAAAGAGGGCCCGACTCTTACTCCTTGCGGTAAATGCCCTGCCTGCCTTGATATTATGAACTCTATTCCCGTTGATGTTATTGAAATTGACGCTGCAAGCAACAGAAGTGTTGAGGATACTCAAGCTATATTGGAAAAAATCCGGTATGTTCCCGTTAACGGAAGATATAAAATTTATGTGATAGATGAAGTTCACATGTTATCTAACCATGCTTTTAATGCTTTATTAAAAACACTGGAGGAACCACCGGAAAATGTTATTTTTATTCTTGCAACGACCGAGCCTCATAAGGTGCTTGATACAATAATATCAAGATGTCAGAGGTTTGATTTCAGAAGAATTACTACTGATGACATAGTTAAAAGGCTTGAATATATTTCACAGCAGGAAAATATTAATATTTCAAAAGAAGCACTTTATGCGATTGCAAAAAATTCTCAAGGCGGTATGCGTGACGCTCTTGCTTTATTAGATCAGATAAGTGTTTTGGGAGTTAATAAACAAATTGAAGTAGAAGATATTAACGAAATTTTGGGCAAAATTTCTTATGAAACTTTGTCTGAAATTACTCAGTATATTATTGACTCCGATTGCACAAAGTCTGTTCCTTTGATAGATAAAATTTATTCAAAAGGTAATGAACCCGTGCAAATCGTTACAAACTTAATTCAGTATTTCAGAGATTTAATGATTGCCAAAAATTGCAGTGATAAAGAGTTAATATATTCATTGACAGCTCTTAACGAAACTAATTTTGACAAAGCAAAAGAACAATCGCAGGCATTTACGGTATCGGAAATTATTACAATTATAGACAGATTAAGCTATTACGCTACGCAAATAAAAGATACAACTAATAAATACTTGTGGCTTGAACTTTGTATTATAGATTTGACCAATTATAAAAATCTGCCCTCTGCGGAAAACTTGTTAAAAAGAATAGAACAGCTTGAAACGGGGAATATACAGCCTAAAGTGCAGCAGGTAAAACCGGCTTCGCTTGAAGAACCCAAACAAACTATTCAACAACCCGCACCTGCGATGCAAACTCCTCAAACGCAGCTAAAACAAGAGATTGAACCAATGGGTCAAATTGAAGATAAACCTAAACAACCTGTTGAAAAAAATGTAAATGCAGAAACAACTCAAATTAAAAATAGTTCTGTTAATAATACCTCTGATGATATGCATGCTCTTTGGGTTTCAATACTCCAAAGCATAGAAAGCCCCCCAAACAGAGCCTTTTATACGGGACTTGCAAGACCTGTTCAAATTTCCAAAGATAAAATTGTTATAGCGTTTTCTAAGGAATTGTTTATTAAACAGGCGGGTGAAGGTGCTAAAAAACAAGCACTTGTGGACGCTGTTTCTAAATATATGGGTATTTCCAACCCTAAAATTGAAATTATTTTATCGGAAAATATTGATTTATCAAAAAAAGTTACATTACCTGCCCCCGAACCCATTAAAAATAATGAAGAAACAGATTTAATAAAACAGGAAGAAGAAGATTATCAAACATATTCACAAATGAAAAATCAGGAAAAAGAAGTCCCGCCTGAGGGGTCCGAAGTTTCTTCGCAAGCTGAAATGGTTAAACAGCTGTTTGACGGAAAAATTATAAATTAATATTTACTTATTAAATTTTACAGCCCTTGCAATATCGCGATTTTGAGATTTTTTTGCCAAATCCTCCCGCTTGTCATATAATTTTTTACCTTTTGCCAGCGCTATTTCTATTTTAGCCCAGCCGTTTTCCAAATATACTTCAAGCGCAGTTATTGCGTATCCGTCTTTTTTTATTTTCCCCGCTATTTTATTTATTTCTTTTTTATTTAATAACAGCTTTCGGACTCTTTTTTCTTCATGATTATATCTGTTGCCTTGTTCATAGGCATTTATATGACAATTATATAAGTATACTTCACCGTTTTCGGCTTTTACAAAGCTGTCTTTTAAATTAATTCCGCCTTTGCGAATTGATTTAATTTCAGTCCCCGTCAGCACCATACCCGCATTGAATTTGTCAAATATATGATACTCATGAAACGCTTTCGGATTTTTTGCTATTACTTTTTTACCCATAAAAAAATTATAGCATTATATTATTGTTTTCCATAACTTTCTTGTAAAGTAAAGTAAGTAATTCCGTTTTTATTCTTTTTTTACCGTAATTTTTAATTTTTTCTTTTGGTATAGTAATTTCACTTTTATATATTTTATAATTTTTCCAATCTGTAAATTTCCATACTATTGCATTTATGCTTATTTTTACTTCATTTTCATTAAAATACCTGTTAAAAATTAAATTTCCGTTCACTTTTTCTGTTTTTATTATTATTGAGTTTAATTCCGCTAATTTTTTATACCTTTCCAATACACAATCCATTCCCGTTCCTCTGCAAAATTATATATATTGTTTTTGAAATTTTTTTAAAAGATTGTAATAATAATCTACTTTTTTATCCCTAATTATTGTTTGAAGTTTATTTTCGGCTCTTATATAGTAAGGTTCAAAGTCGTAACCTGTAGTAATTTCATAATCTCTATAAATTTTTATTAAGATATCTTTTAAAATATAAATTTTTTCTCTTTTTGAAATAAAAAGATTTTTTACTTTTTCTTTTAAATCTTCAATTATTGCTTTTTTTGTACAATTGCAGTCATGAGATACAATAAGTCTCAAATGCTTCTCTTTCATAGTTTTCCCACTCCTTTTTTTCTTTTTTTTAACTTCATTAAATTGTATAATACAAAAAATAGTGCAATAAAATGTAATCTGTTGTATAATACAATTAGTTGGAAGTTACATGTTATTATAAATTATAAAATTTATATTACAATATCATGTACAAATATACAAGAAGTGTTACTATATAATGTAACGAAATTTAAAGCAGGAATTACTATGGCGTTAGGCAAAAGAATTAAAGAGATTAGAAAAAATCTAAATCTGACATCAGCAGAACTGGCAATTAAGTTAGACATCCCGGTGCGGACTATCGGCAGTTATGAACGTGAAGAAGCTCAGCCCGGACCTAAATTCTTAAGTGCTTTAATCGAGAAGTGCCATATTAATGTTAACTGGCTTCTGTCGGGTAAAGGTAATATGTTCATTTCAAAAAAAATGGAATTGGACATTAATTACATAACTAAAATTCAAGAAAGGTTTAATCTTACCGAAGAAGAAGTTAAGGGATTAATTGACATTCTTGAGTCTGATGCAAGCAGGGATATGGTGCTTAAATTCATTCAAATTAAACGAGGCAATAAAGATGCACTTGAAAGCCTTTTGTGTAATTTGCAGGGAATTAAGGCTATATACGGTTAGTTTGATTTTGATTTATACTTAATCGGCATCGACGGGTTCTTTTAATATCGATGTTACAGCTTCTTTTGCGCTTTGTTTCAGTCCTTCACTTATATTGGGAAGTATTGTTAATTGGCGCAATAAATCTACCGTGCGCTTAAATATCCTTACTATGTCGCCTTCTGAGGACTCTGCCTGCTTTGATATATCCTCCCACGGAGTGCCCATTACCCACTGCTCCATTAACGGTGAATAGTATGAGTTTATATACATTTCTGTATTAATATCATAATCTCGCTGGATTATTGCTGTTTTTTTTCTGATTTCTTTTATTTTATTGAGCGCTTGCCTTGTATTTCGGCTTATTGGTTGATTGGGGTATACATCTGCTCTTAAATCTTCCGTTACAAGGGCACAAATTACAGATGCAAGTTCATAGGGCTTTAACTCATCAAGTACGCCCCTTAAAATGATTTCAGATATAAACAGTTCATTTTCGGCTCTTATCATTGAGCATGTTACCCCGCTTTGCGTCGGTGAACCGTTTACTATATAACCCATTCTCTCAAGGACTTCTTTATGCGCCAAAAATTTATTCCAGTATATGTCTTTTTGTTTTTCTATATTTTTGCAGGTTTCTTTGTATTTTTTTTCATATCTGTTTATTATTTCAAGATTTTTCATGTGCTTTTTATATCCTCTGCATATTTCGCAGTGATATTTATTTAGTGCTTCTCTCAGTTCTCTTGTTTTCCCCAGATATTCTTCAACCTCGGGTGCGGATTTTTGTCCTTTTTGTTTTGCCTGCTTTTGCAGTGTTCTTGTTAGTTTCCTATATACTATAAATTTATCTTTTAATTTGTTAAATTCAATAAAATCTTCATTTGATAATCCAAACGGGCATTTTTCATCTTTTAATTTTGCAAGTGTTTTTTCACAGTTAATCTGCTGAAGAATTATCGGTTTTAATCTGTCATTTGATGAAAAGTAGCCAAAACTTTTTAAAATAAGCTCTTTCGCCTGCTCGAGTTCTAAATTTTGTAATAGATTTAATACCATGGAATATCCCGGAGAGAATTGACTTTCCAAAGGATTTGATGAACTCTTTACAAGGTCTGCAACTTCCTCGGGGGATTGAAATTGTGTCCCCATTACTACTACGTAGCCTATTTTATCCATGCCCCGTCTGCCTGCACGCCCCGACATTTGTAAAAATTCATTAGCAGTCAGCATTCTGTGTCCCGAGTCGGTTCTTTTACTTATTGCACTTATTACCGTTGTTCTTGCCGGCATGTTTATTCCTGCGGCAAGTGTTTCAGTTGCAAATACTACTTTTATTAATCCTTTTTGAAATAATCTTTCAACCAACAGTTTCCACGCGGGCAGTAATCCGGCATGGTGCGAGGCTACTCCGTTATATAAATATTCCAGATTTTTATTATTTTCTAAATATTCGTGGTCTTTTAAAAACTCATGTATTTCTTTTCTTATTTGTTTTGCTTCTTCATCGGTTATAAGATGAATGCCCGCGCATTTTTCCATATTTTCATCACATTTTTTTCTTGAAAATGTAAAAAATATTGCGGGAAGCATGTCTTTTTTATGCAATACGTTTATTAAATCTTTAACGCTGTTTTGTTTTTTTGCTTGGCGGGAGTGAAAATTCATTTTCTTTTCCGGCTTGATTCTTCGGTTTAATCTGCCCTCCGGTGTAAGCAAGGGTAATATATCATAAGGTTTTGATGAGTCATAATAATAATGTCTTAACGGTACGGGGCGAAAGTCGGTATAAATATGTTCCGTTCCCGCGTGAACGGTATTTATCCAGTCGCATAACTGTTGAGAATTTGCTACTGTTGCACTTAGTGCTATTATTTGAACGTTAACGGGACAGTATATTATGCTCTCTTCCCAAACGGTACCGCGTGATTCATCGTTCATATAATGAACTTCATCAAGCACTACATATTTAACATCGCGCATATTATCTTTTGCAGAGCCGAAATTTGTATTATATAGCATATTTCTGAATACTTCGGTTGTCATTACAACAATAGGGGCTTCACGGTTTATTGATGTATCGCCCGTTAAAAGACCTACATTTCCTTTTCCGTATTTTTCGCCGAAATCATAAAATTTTTGATTAGATAAGGCTTTTAATGGTGTTGTGTAAAATAGTCTGACATTGTTATTTAAGGCATTATGAATTGCATGCTCTGCTATACAGGTTTTACCCGCGCCTGTCGGGGCGCAAACTACCACGCTTTTGCCGTTATCAATACATTCAAAAGCCTCTTTTTGAAATTCATCGGGTTCAAAATCAAATTTATACAATTTTACACCATACTCATTGAATGCTTGTTGTCGTAGTCTATTCTGCCGATTAATTTGTTTAAGCGTTTTGCTATATCTTTAAACATAGGAATACTTAAACTTTGAGCGCCGTCAGATGAGGCATTTTCGGGATCATGGTGAACTTCCATCATTACACCGTGTGCGCCTACTATTAATCCTGCTTTTGCCATAGGTTCTATTAAGTATCTTCTGCCCGTTCCGTGGCTCGGGTCTATTATTATGGGAAGATGTGAATATTTTTTTATTACGGGAATTGCCGCAACGTCAAGAGTGTTTCTTGTTGATGTATTATCTACGCCTTTTATACCGCGTTCGCATAATATTACTTTATCGTTACCGTTATACATAATATGTTCTGCCGCAAGTAAAAACTCTCTTATTGTAGCAGCTGCTCCGCGTTTTAATATTACGGGCTTATCGCACTTTCCTACTGCTTTTAACAGTTTGAAATTCTGCATATTCCTTGCCCCGATTTGTATTACATCAGCATATTGGCTTACCATATCCAAATCCAATGTATCCATTAACTCGGTTACAACAAGAAGCCCTGTTTTTTCTCTTGCAATTGCAAGGTATTCAAGTGCCTTTTCTTCCAACCCTTGAAAATCATAAGGAGATGTGCGGGGTTTAAACGCTCCGCCTCTTAAAAACTGACATCCCATTTCTTTTGCGGCTTCGGCTACTTGAAGCAGTCCGTCCAAATCCTTTTCAACACAGCATGGACCTGCTATCATAACAGGTTTTTCGAGTCCGCCTATCCTTACTCCGTTTGAAAATTCAATTACCGTATCTTCCTGCTTGCCCTCTCTTGAAGCTAATTTATAAGGTTCTTGTATTATTTTTACGCTTCTGACCCCCTCATAAGACTGGAATGAATGAGGCTCTATCAGCCTTTTATCACCTATTGCGGCTATTACGGTCATTACGTCGCCATGATTTAATACAGTTTTAAATCCTTTGTTTTCAAGTGCCTTGACTACTGTTTCTATTTGCTGCGCTGTGGCATTTGGTTCCATTATTATTATCATGTTTTTATTCCTTTATACTCTCGCTAATGTATGTTCTTTTAATTGGTTTTCACTTACTATTTGATGATTTACGGAATTTTCTATTCTCGTTCCCGTTAAAATTATTGAATTTTTTACCGTTATGTTATCTTCTATATTAATATTATCCCATAAAATTGAATTTTCTATATGAACATTTCTGCCGATTTTGCAGTTGTTTCCGATTATACAATACCCGTCAATTACCGCGCTGTTTGAAATTATCGAGTTATTCCCTTTTATATATGCGCCTGTCTCGGTTTTATTTGTTTCAACAAAGAAACTTTTTACAAGATTATTTAATATATCCGTATTTGATTGGTGATATTGATTTAATGAGCCTATATCCGACCAGTAGCCTCTATGTATATATGTATTTATTTTTAAGCTGCTGCTTAATAAAGCGGGAAAAACATTTTTGGCAAAATCATAAAATGTGTTTTTAGGAATATGATTAAAAATATCGTACTTGAAAATATAAATCCCCGTATTGGCTAAATTTGATTTTGCTTCGATTAGTTGAGGTTTTTCCTGAAAACTTTTAACGTATCCGTTTGTATCCGGCACAACAATTCCGTATTTATGGACTTCTTCAAGTGCTGTTTCTTTTAAAACTATAGTTGCTATGGCATTTGAATTCTTATGTGATTTATATGCCGCATTTATATCAATATCGGTTAAACCGTCGCCCGACATTACAATAAAATCTTCATCTTTATCAAAAAAGAATTCGCATTTTTTTACTCCGCCCGCAGTCCCCGATAATTTTTCTTCTTTTATAAAGCAAAAGTTAATTCCGAAATTATTTTGTTTGTAGTGATTTTGTATATCTTCAGCCTTGAAGTATGTATTTGCTATTATATCTTTTATGCCGAACGATTTTAAATGATTAACAAGTATATCCATTGCAGGTACATTTGCAAGCGGAACTAAAGGTTTTGGCAGTAGGCTTGATAATGGTTCAAGTCTTGAACCAACTCCTGCTGCCATTATCATTGCTTTTTTTATCATTATTTCACCTGCTCTTTTATTAAAACGGGAATTTTGCACCCATATTTTTGGGGATTTTTAATTTTCCTTTTTTTACTTTTTGTTTGATATCGGAAAAACCTTTCATCATTTTTCGCATTTGCTCAAACTGAGATATTATCTGATTGACTTCTTGTATCGGAATACCGCTGCCTGCAGATATTCTACGTTTCCTTGACGTGTTTATTATATTAGGATTTGCTCTTTCTTCCGCTGTCATACTGGATATGAAACTTTCAATACGTTTCATTTGTTTTTCGCCCTCATTGGCTATAGTTTCTTTTGTATCGCGGTTTAACCCCGGGATTGGAAGCATTCCCAGTATATTATCCAGTGACCCGAACATTTTCATTTGTTTTTGCATTTTTAAAAAGTCATTGTACGAAAATTCGGCTTTTTCCATTTTCTTTTCAAATTCTTTAGCCTGCTTTTCATCAAAAACTTCCTGCGCTTTTTCTACTAAAGATACAATATCGCCCATTCCAAGTATTCTGTCTGCCATTCTTGACGGATAAAAATCATTTAATGCGTCAAGTTTTTCGCCTGTTCCCGTTAATTTAACAGGTTTTCCCGATGATTGTACTACACTTAGAGCCGCACCCCCGCGTGAATCGCCGTCAAGTTTGGTTAAAACTATACCTGTTATATCAAGCTGAGTGTTGAAGTTTTCCGCTACGCTTACGGCTTGCTGACCCAGCATTGAATCAATTACAAGCAGTTTTTCCTGCGGATTAAAGGCTCTGTCTATTAATAACAGCTCTGCCATCATTTCGTTATCTATTTGCAGTCTGCCTGCAGTGTCTATAATAATTACGTTAAAGCCGTTAGCTTTTGCGTATTCAATAGAGTCCGACACTATTTTTTGCACATCGGTTGAACCTTCTATCGTGAATACAGGTGTTTGCGTTTGTTCGCCAAGTGTTTTTAACTGATTTATTGCGGCCGGACGATATACATCCGCTGCAACAAGCAGAGGATTTTTTCCCTCTTTCTTTAATTTCACTGCAAGTTTTGCTGACGATGTGGTTTTCCCCGAACCTTGCAATCCTAACATCATTATTAAACTCGGGTGTCCCGTTAAATTTAACGGACTGTTTTCTTTGCCAAGTATATTTACAAGCTCATCATGTACTATTTTTACTAACTGCTGAGAGGGATTTACCCCGTTAATTACATCTTCCCCAAGCGCCTTTTCTTTTAAATTAGTCATAAATATTTTGACGGATTTTAAACTGACATCCGCTTCTAAAAGTGCACGGCGCACTTCTCTTAAAGCATCTTGCATGTTTTCTTCGGTTAATTTAGCATTCCCGGATGCCTTTTTTATTATCTCTTGCAGTTTATCCGATAAATTTTCAAACATAACAATAAAATTTTACTATAAAAATCAAATTTTTTCAGTTATTATTACATTATGAAAACTCAAAAAGTCAGACTTAATAAATATATTGCTTCAACGGGTTACTGCTCGCGCCGCAAGGCTGATGAGCTGATTGAAACGGGTAAAGTTAAAGTTAACGGAAATATTGCTAAAGAACTCGGTTTACTTATAAGTCCTAAAGATAAAGTATCCGTATGCGGTGATGTGATTGAACCGCAGGAACTTAAATATATCAGGTATTATAAACCCGCAGGCTATATTACTACAATGAGTGACGAAAAGGGCAGAAAAACCATATATGACATTTTGCCCGAGGAAGTTAATAATTTAAAACCTATAGGCAGACTTGATAAGGACTCTACGGGGCTTTTAATTCTTACGAATGACGGCGATTTTATTAACGCTTTTGCTCACCCCTCAATTAAAGTGCCAAAAACATACAGAGTATGCGCGCAGGGTAAACTTAATCTTAACGATTTAACTTTAATGGAAAAAGGTATTGAAATTGAAAAAGGACAAATTGCTTACGCTTTTGCCCGTATTATTGACTTTGAGGGTAAAAATACGGTTCTTGAAGTTGTTTTATATCAAGGCTTGAACAGGCAAATCAGAAAAATGCTTGATATTCTTGGACACAGCGTTATTTCTTTAAAACGAATTTCTATGGGGCCTGTTGACCTGCAGGGGCTTAAAAAAGGACAGTTTAAATATATTAAATCCAAACAAATTCAACAAATTAAGGCTTATTTAAAAAAATTAGAAAAAGAAAAAAATAACATTGCTGATGTTAAAAAATCAGATAAATAAAATTGATTATAAAAATTTTGTTTCTGCTAAAATATAATTATTATGTTACTTGAGTTCTTATATGCAAAAATTCATAGAGCAACAGTAACCGACGCTAATCTAAATTATGTCGGTTCTATTACCATTGACGCGGAAATTTTAGAAAAAGCCAATATGTCCGAGGGACAAAAGGTAGATATTTTAAACATTAATAATGGTGAGCGTTTCCAAACGTACATTATTGCGGGCGAACGCGGTAAAAAAGACTTTTGTCTTAACGGTGCGGCTGCAAGAAAAGCTCAAATCGGTGATAAAATTATTATCTGCTCCTACGCTCAAATGACTTTAGAGGAATCCAAGACATTTAAACCTGTTATTGTTCACTTAAATGATTGTAATGAAATTTTATAAGTATATTTTTCCTTGGCAATTTTTTTATTTGGTTCTTTTTTATAAATATATAAATTATTTATTCTTTTAATATAAATAATGTTTTAAGGAACAAATATGGAAGTATCAAAGATTAATTCTGCAAATGCCAATATTCAAAGTTTTAAAGGAACAGAGCAAAAAACAAAAACAGCTCCGCAAGAAGTAAAAGACGGAAAGAAAAAACTTGCAATAGCATTGACTGCCCTTGGAATTGCAGCAGCAGCCGGTATCGCAATATATAAGGCAAGTAAAGGTCAAGCCGTTAAGTTATCTGATATTAAATTTGATAAAGGTTTGGCATCTTTAAAAGAAAGCGGAAATAAATTTACGGGTATAATTAAAGATAATTTAAAAAATGGGGATAAAGTAATTCTTGAATATGAAAACGGAATTATTAAAAATTCCTCAAGAACCGGTGCTAATTATTCTTTACAAAAGATATACACTCTGAATGCAAACGGAGAAAAATTAGTTAAAATTATTGAAAACGGAAAAGAATGTACTAAAAATATAACATTATTAGCAAAAAACGGATATGAAAAGGCAATAAAAGCTGTAAAAAAAGCTGCAGATGAAGCGGCAGGGACTGCGAAAAAAGCTGCGGAGGAAGCGGCAGAAACTGCGAAAAAAGCTGCAGATGAAGCGGCAGAGGCTGCGAAAAAAGCTGCAGATGAAGCAGCAGAGGCTGCAAAAAAAGCTGCGGATGATGCAGCAGTGGCTGCAAAAAAAGCAAGTGTACCTGTAACAAAAGCAGCAGAGGCCTCTAAACAAGTACAAATTATTGATTTATCAAAAGAAATCCCTGTTGAACAGGATATTTTCTTTGGATATACTTTAACTGATATTAAAGATTTAGACTCCATCAGAGGTTTAGATAAAAAAGAAGTAATAGATTTTTTAGAGAAAAATAAAAGTTTAACACCCGATGAATTAACAAAAGCATTTGGAACTTTCTTTGAAGGAAAATATGATGTGCCTGACAGATTTTTGATTGCTGTCAATAATCAATTGTCGAAGACAGGATCTTCTTTGATAGTTGATGAAGTACCCGAAATGTTTAAAGGCATACGTCCGGATGAAATTCAAAAAGCTATTGAAAAACTCCAGTTAGTTGTAAATCCTAAACAAATAAACCAATTTACAATAAACGGTAAAACATTCTATCTTGAATATGTCGGCAGCGGTCAAATCGGCAAAGTTTTCAGATTAAAAGATACCGCAAATAACTCTGTAATATTAAAATTCTTTAAAGATTCTTTTTTAACGGGGACTCAAGGTGCTTATGCCGAAATTCCTATTGCAAGACAGGCTTCTTTAGAAAAAGTTGCAGATGTACCTAAATTTTTTATGGCAAATCCGTTCGGTAAAAGAGTTAATGATGGATTGGTTCAAGGTGCTTGGCACATGGTGGAAGATATTACTCCTGATAAACAAATTAGAAGTACAGGTCCAAAATTTTTAGAGTGGCTGAAATCTAAAGGGTTAACCTTTGGCGATTATAATTCCGGTTCTAAAGTAGGAGGTTACATCGTTGACTTGGGCGGAGTTATAAAAATTGAAAAAGACAAAAAACTTTCACAGACTAACCTTTCATTATCCGATGAGTTGTCTGATGCTATGCTTCGCGGTATGAAAAAATACGGTGAAAGTGTAGATTTGTGGATTGAAAAATTAAAACAAGGAATATAAACAATTATTCTTTTTTCAAAAAACTCTGCACTTTTGTATTCATGGATTCTTCCTTGATTTTCCAATCTCCGTTGGTATCTTTTCCTATTATAAAATGAGCGGGTATTTTATAATCACTTGTTGAGGGCATTCGCATTGCCGCGACTTTGTAATCTTTTCCTTGTCTTGTTATTTTTATATTGAAATATTTGTTTTTGTATTTGCGCAGTTTCATTAATTTTGTTGATTTTTTCGCTTCACTTTTATAGCGTTCAAGCGGAATATTTACGACTTCTTCTGTGCCGTCAGGTTTTTCCACTACTCTGACTATCTTTGCATTATTGCTGTAATATTTGAAATAATCACTGCTGTAGCTGTTTGCAGCATTTACATATTCATTAAAAAAATTTTCCACATCCTCTATATCATCGGCATAAGAGGCTAACGGTAATATCATCCCAATCGTAAACATAAATAATAATTTTTTCATAGTTTCTCCCAAAAAATAACAGTAACTTCAATTTCTTAAAGTTACTGCCATTTTTTATGAAACTATTGTTTTATTCAATAGTATAGTCGGTTAATTCGGGAGTCCCGAACATTCCTTCTATTTCTTCCAAGATTGCAGACGGTTTTCTTGCGTTATTCTTTTCGGAAGCTCGTTTTTGTGCTTCTCTGTCTTTTTCTTCGGAAGCATTTGTTAAATGATAGAAGCCTGTACCTGCAGGGATTAATCTACCAATAATAACATTTTCTTTCAAGCCTCTTAATAAGTCGCGTTTGCCCTCAACCGCAGCCTCGGTTAATATTCTTGTTGTTTCTTGGAACGATGCTGCCGATATGAAACTTTCGGTATTTAAACTTGCTTTTGTTATACCTAATAATACAGCTTCATAGGTTGCCTCTTGTCCGCCTGCTTCTTTAACTGCCGCATTTTCTTGTTCTACTTCTTTTAATTCCAAGAATTCACCCGGAAGTAATTTCGTGTCGCCCGATTCTAAGATTTTTACTTTCTTTGTCATCTGACGTACGATAACTTCTACGTGTTTATCGGCAATTTCAACACCTTGTGAACGATATACTCTTTGTACTTCGTCTACTAAATATTGTTGTGCGGCTTCAACACCGTTTAATCTGATAACATCGTGTGGATTTAAAGGCCCGCCCGTTAATGCCTGACCTGCTTTTATATCCTGTCCGTTTGCTACGATAATATTTGAATCGATTGAGTATTTAACCTCTTGACGTCCGTTTTCGCCGTTTAAATATAAACGCGGAACATCATCTTCAATCTCTATTTCAGCTTTACCCGCATATTCCGCAACAACTGCAGAATCTTTAGGCTTTCTTGCTTCCAATAACTCTTCTACACGAGGTAAACCTTGAACGATATCACCTGTTTTTTGTCTTTCAAATACTAAGGTTGCTATCATATCACCGCGGTTTACAAGTGAGCCGTTTGCTACTTGAAGCATTGTTCCGGGGCTGATTAAGTATGGACGACCGACTCTTAATTTTATTGAATTTTTATCAACGGCAACAACTAAACCCGAATATTCTGAGGTTTCTCCGTTTGTTGATATTACGGTATCCATTTTTACCAAATCGCCTTTTTTAACGGTTGGTTTTGATTTTAAATTAATTTTTACTTCACTGCTGTCTGATACAAGTAACAATCTTCTTACATCCTGATTGTTTTCTTTTATGCTTGCAACAGCGTCACTTATAGCAAGTACCTGCGTTTTTGCAACAGGTGTCTTTGGTGCTATAATTTCACCGTCTTTGACAAGTAATTCGGTTTGCATTGAAGCTGATGTTTTCGATTGTCCCTCTGCTTCTCTTCTTACAATTAAATTTTCAAGGACTACAATTTTTAAATTGTTGTCACCGTCAAGTTCAACTAAACCTTTTAAGTGGCTTAAGTATCCTTGCATTTGAAGTACCAAACTTGTTCTTGTAAGTACGCTTCCGTCAAGATTTCTTACTCTTGCTCCGTCTTTATATTGAAGCTGAGTTACAGGTACTAAATCTATTGCTTCATCTGTTGAATTGAATTTAATTGATACGTCTTTTGTTTCAATATTAAATCTTTGAACCGGTCTTACCAGTATTTGTATCGGTTGATTTGATATCGATTTTTCATCAAGTGCGGCTACACCTAAATCTTCTTCTAAATCGTCGATTTCAAGAGTATCTTTTTCATTGTCAAGTATGGTAACGATTGAATCAGCCTTAGCTTTTATTTTCGGCGCAATTTCCGTTCCTTTCTTAACAACTTCACCCTCGTCTACTTTAAGCTCGCCTATTCCGCTTAAATTGTATATTTCACCCGGACGAATTACAACTTCGTGTATCATATCGTTAAATTCTTTAATTTCTACAATACCGTCGATGTGAGCATATAAGTCTTTTACAACTTCAGTTCCCGCCGTTACAAATGTTCCCGATTCAACCATTTTTAATGCCGAATCTTTATTTACCTGATGAATTTCATCCGGAATAAATATTACTTCGCCAGGTTTTGTAATGATTTGATTTTCATCTACTTCAACTCCGTTATAGCGAATTTCACCGCTTGAGGGAACCGTATATTCTTCATCCATAAGTTCGGCAATAATCATACCGCTTTCAACTACCGTATCAATAGGTGCTTTAACGATATATTTTTCGCCTGTCTTATTTACCGTCCATATTTGTTCTTTCTTTGTTTGTTCAAATTTAGCGTTAGCTGCGCTTATTGAAGCTATAACAATTGTAAGTTCTTTACCTTGAACGATTTTTTTGATTTTCTTTCCTTCAAATTTTACATCTTCCACTTTGAGATTATCGCCAAGTCTGACTTCACCGCCGTGTTCCGATATAATATGTATTTCAGCAAGTTTTTCACCCTCTTTTACGTTTTTGCCGTCTTCAACAAGTATGCTTGAACCGCCGGGGAGATTGTATACATCACCGCCTAATACCCATACAATACCGTTTTTACTTGCAGTTCTTGAGATGTTACCTTGTCGGTCTTTCTTTTCGTCAGCTACAAAGTCTTCAAAAACTATTTCACCCGATAAATCGGAGGTAATATCTTTTGTTGCTTTTTCTGTTAAACGGCTTCCGTCTCCGCCCGAAACAGGTTCATATACTGCTATTTTATCGCCTTTTTTAACTTCCTGTCCCTCATTTACGTATAATATTGCACCCGACGGAATATGATATTTTTTTGTTTTACTTCCTGCTTTGATTTCCATATCGGATTCTTGAACCGTTATTGCAACATTATCACCGTGACGGGTTCTTAAATCTCTTGTAAATATCTTTGTTATTATTTTACCGTCTACATCGGAGATGATTTCTTTCATCGCACCTGCGCCTTTAAATACACCGCCGGTGTGGAATGTTCTCATTGTTAACTGTGTTCCGGGCTCACCGATTGATTGTGCCGCAATAATACCGATTGCTTCACCTACATCAACGAGCTTTTGTGTTGTCATTGCCCAGCCGTAGCATTTTTGGCAAATTCCGTATTCAAGTTCGCAAGTTAGAGGTGAACGTACTTTTAATTGATGTATATCTAACGGTTTTATCTTTCTTATATCATCTCTGTTTATTGTTGTATTTGCAGGGATGATTACGTTTCCGTCTTTATCCTTTATGTCTTCCGCTATTGTTCTTCCGAGCAGTCTTTCGGTTAACGGAGCAACGATTTTTTCTCCGTCTGAAATATCTGTCATCATAATACCGCGTTTTGTTCCGCAGTCGTGGTCGCGTATGATTACGTCTTGAGCAACGTCAACAAGTCTTCTTGTTAAGTATCCCGAATCGGCTGTCTTTAAAGCTGTATCAACCAATCCTTTTCTTGCTCCGTATGATGAAATAATATATTCCGTAACTGATAGTCCCTCTTTGAAGTTTGATTTAATAGGTAAGTCAATGATTTGTCCTTGCGCATCCGCCATCAAACCTCTCATACCTACTAATTGTGATACCTGTGATAAGTTACCTCTTGCACCTGAAAACGCCATCATATATACCGGGTTTAATCTGTCAAAGTTTTCAACAACTCTTTCCGTTAATTTTGATGTTGTTTCACTCCAAGTGTCAATAACTTTTGTGTATCTTTCAACTTCGGTAATATCGCCTTTTAAATATCTGTGAGTTGATTTTTCAATCTCTTTTTCAGCATCATTTAAAAGCTCTTTTTTATCTTCAGGTACCGACAAATCTGCAATAGATATTGTTGTACCGGATTTTGTTGCGTAATGATATCCTAAGTTTTTTAAGTTATCTGCCAGTGTTGCAGTCTTAGCACCGCCAAATTCAAGGTATACTTGTGCTAATAACTTATTTATTGATTTCTTATTCACCTGTTCATTGATGAAATCGAATGTTTTTGTATTTTTATGCATTAATGTATCCATTTATTTTCACCCTTACTTTTAACTACGATGCTAATATTGAATTTCTTACCGTTTCATTGAAAATTATTCTTCCTACGGTTGTTTCAAGTCTTTCGCCGTGTTCATCGCGTACTACTATTCTGTCATGAAGTTTTATTACGCCCGTTTCGTGAGCTGATATTGCATCTTCAAAACTGTAGAAGTATTTTAATTCTTTATCGGTTTCTTCATTATTCATTAATGTCAAGTAATACATACCGAGAACCATATCCTGCGAAGCTGCTATTATCGGTTTTCCCGTTGCGGGTGCTAAAATGTTATTTGTTGCTAACATTAACATTCTTGCTTCCGATTGTGCTTCTATTGATAACGGTACGTGAACAGCCATCTGGTCACCGTCGAAGTCTGCGTTGAATGCGGTACATACCAGCGGATGTAATTGTATTGCACGTCCCTCAACGAGTACGGGTTCAAATGCTTGTATTCCTAATCTGTGAAGCGTAGGAGCGCGGTTTAATAATACGGGGTGTCCGTCGATTACTTCTTCCAAGATATCCCATACTACTGCCTCTGAACGCTCGATTTTCTTTTTCGCCGATTTTATATTTTGAACAAAACCTCTTTCAATTAATTTATTAACTACAAAAGGTTTAAATAACTCAATTGCCATTTCTTTAGGAAGTCCGCATTGGTGAAGTTTTAATTTCGGACCTACAACGATAACAGAACGTCCCGAGTAGTCAACACGTTTACCTAATAAGTTTTGTCTGAAACGTCCCTGTTTACCTTCTATAATGTTGCTTAATGATTTTAACGGTCTGTTGCTTGGTCCTACTACCGTTCTTCCGCGTCTTCCGTTATCTATTAATGAGTCAACCGCTTCTTGAAGCATACGTTTTTCGTTTCTTACAATGATTTCCGGTGCTCCCATTTCAAGCAGTCTTAATAAACGGTTGTTTCTGTTTATTACACGTCTGTATAAGTCGTTTAAGTCGGATGTCGCAAATCTTCCCCCGTCTAATTGAACCATAGGTCTTAAATCCGGAGGCGTAACAGGCAGTACATCCATTATCATCCAGGTAGGTTCTGTTCCGCTTTCAAGAAGTGATTCAACAAGTCTTAATCTTTTTATTAATTTAGCACGTCTTTGAACACTGCCTGATAATCCGGAAAGTTCGCCTCTTATTTGTTCTGCCATTTCTTGAAGTGAAATTTCGCCCAATAATTCTTTTATTGCTTCAGCGCCTATTCCTACTTTTAATTGAGAATCTTCATGCTCAAGCATATAATCGTCGTATTCTTCTTCCGAAAGTAATTGGTATTTCTTAAATTCACTGTCTGCAGGGTCTGTTACAACGTAATTGTTGAAATAAATTACCTGTTCAAGATCTTTTAATGTCATATCCAAAAGCAAGCCCAAATAGCTCGGTATTCCTTTTAAGAACCAAATATGGCTTACAGGCGCCGCAAGTTTAATGTGACCCATTCTGTGACGTCTTACTTTTGAATCGGTAACTTCAACACCGCATCTTTCGCAGATGATACCTTTGTGTCTTACTCTTTTGTACTTACCGCAAAAACATTCCCAGTCCTTGGTCGGCCCGAAAATTCTTTCGCAGAATAATCCGTCGCGTTCGGGCTTTAATGTACGGTAGTTTATTGTCTCCGGTTTTGTTACTTCACCGTATGACCATTTAAGTACGCGCTCGGGAGAGGCTATACTTATTCTTATATAATCAAAATAATCTATACTCGTAGACAATTTTATATCTCCTTTTTTCTATTCCTTAAATGAGCTTGGTGTTTCCATAAAATTGATGTTTAACAGCTCAGAGTCAATATCCGATAATATTCTCTTAGGTGCTGCTTTTCTTAAATCGTCGGTATCAGACATCAAATCAACTTCTTCACCGCTCTTTTTCGATACCGATATATCCAAACCGATACTTTGAAGTTCTCTTACAAGAACTTTGAATGATTCGGGGATACCCGGTCTTGGAATGTTATCGCCTTTAACTATTGCTTCATAAGCACGTGAACGTCCGTTTACATCATCAGATTTGATAGTTAACATTTCTTGTAATGTATAAGCTGCTCCGTATGCTTCTAAAGCCCAAACTTCCATTTCTCCGAACCTTTGTCCGCCGAACTGAGCTTTTCCGCCTAAAGGCTGCTGAGTTACTAACGAATACGGCCCTGTTGACCTTGCGTGTATCTTATCATCTACTAAGTGAACCAGTTTTAAGAAGTATGTAATACCTACGGAAACAGGTCTGTCAAAGGGTTCACCGGTTCTTCCGTCATATAATATTACTTTTCCGTCTTCTCTTACCCAGTCGCAGCCGGATTCTTTTATACCTCTTAACAACTCGTATTTAGTTGATATTTCTGATTTGTTTTCTCCGTACATTTCATCAAACGGAGGTGCTTCGTAATAATCGCCCGTTAAGTATGAAGCTAAACCAAGCAAGCATTCATAAGTCTGTCCTACGTTCATACGTGAAGGTACACCCAGAGGATTTAAAACTATATCAACAGGTGTTCCGTCGGGCAAGAAAGGCATATCTTCTTTCGGAAGTATTCTTGAAACAATACCTTTGTTTCCGTGTCTTCCTGCCAGTTTATCGCCGACTGATACTTTACGTTTTTGAGCGATATATACTTTTATTAATGTATTTGCACCGGGGAGAAGCTCATCGCCCTTTTCACGGTCAAATACTTTAACATCGACAACTCTTCCGCCCTCTCCGTGGGGAACTCTTAACGAGTTATCTTTTACGTCTCTTGCTTTTTCTGCGAAGATGGCGCGGAGCAGTTTTTCTTCCGGCGGATGTTCGGATTCACCTTTCGGTGTTACTTTACCTACCAGAATATCGTCTGCATAAACTCTTGCACCGATACGGACAATACCTCTTTCATCCAAGTGTCTTAATGAATCCTCGGATACATTCGGTACTTCCCTTGTTATTTCTTCGGGGCCGAGTTTTGTTTGTCTTGCTTCTATTTCAAGTTTTTCAATATGCAGAGAAGTAAATACATCATCGTGAACGCATCTTTCGCTTAAAAGAATAGCATCTTCGAAGTTATATCCTTCCCAAGGCATATATGCAACCAGTACGTTTTTACCGAGTGAAAGTTCGCCGTAGTGCGTTGAAGCACCGTCAGCAATTACATCGCCCGCTTTAACCTTATCACCCTCGTTTACGATTGGTTTTTGGTTAATACAGGTATCTTGGTTGCTTCT
>CANPYB010000011.1 GCA_947587605.1 Candidatus Gastranaerophilales bacterium | reverse complement strand
TTCGGGTGTAGTATTTTCGTACTTAAATCCGCCCGTATCAGTCATTAATGAAGTATAAATACATCTTGCCGCATTAAGAGGAATTTCAAATTCCCACTCTTTAAAAATTTTAAATAAAATAACTCCGACACAAGCCGCATCACCGTCTATTATGTTCAAATCTCCGTATCCGATATTTGTTTTATGATGATCAATATTTACCTTATAAACAGCATTATCAAAAATTTCCGTTCCAAAAACCAAACGGTCTTTTGCTGCCACATCAACTGCAATTGCCAAATCATATTTTTTTGATTTATCAATATCGGCAACATCAATAAATTTGTCGTAATTCGGCAGATAAGAATACATATTAGGCAATTTACCCGCAAATACGGAATCCGCTTTTTTATTAAAATATTTTTCAAGTATTATATTTAGTGCAAGATTTGAACCTAATGTATCGCCGTCGGGACTTACATGAGAAAATATTATTATACTCTCGGCTCTTTCTATCCTGCTTTTTAACTCTTGTAAATTATTTTCCATACTCTGACTCTTTAGTGCATGATTTTATTATACTATAAACTTACGGTCTTATTAAAACTTTCAGTGCTTTTCCGTTCATGTGCTTAATTAGGGCTTCTTCAGCTCTTTCTAAGGGTACCATATCGGTAATTAATTTTTCAACGGGAACTTCTCCCGATGATATCAGCCTTAATGCTTCTCTAAAATATAAAGGAGTATGGTGAAATATACTTATAACTTTTATTTCATCATAGTGAAGTCTGCGTGTATCTATTGATACAGAGGTTCCCGATTTGCACCCGCCGAATAAATGAACAATCCCGCCCCTGCGGACAAAAGTAAACATTCTCTCCCAAATTTCGGGCAAGCCGACACATTCAACCGCAACATCCAGTCCTTTTTTTCCGTCCGAAAAATCTATAAATATTTTTTCGGGATTTTGGTATTTTGTAAGGTCAATTATTTCATCAGCCCCGCCAAATTCTTTTGCCATTTTTAATTTCAGCGGATTTCTTCCCGCAGCTATTACTCTTGCACCCTTTAGTTTCGCAAGTTTAACAAACATAAGCCCGATTGGACCCAGCCCAACTACACCTACAGACTGCCCCGCTTTTATTCCCGTTCGTTCAATTCCGTGCACAACATTTGCAAGAGGCTCCGAAAATGCTGCTTTTTCATAGCTTAAATCATCGGGTAATACTATTAAATTCCTTTTTACTATTGATTTTGGAATATTTATGTATTCGGCATAAGCTCCGTTTAAAAATTCCAAGTTTTCGCATAAATTATACTCTCCCCGTTTACAGAAAAAACATTCTCCGCAAGGCGCGGAATTTGCCGCAACAACTCTATCTCCGACTTTAAAACCCGAAACATTTTTCCCTATTTTAACAATGTCACCCGCAAATTCATGCCCGAAGCCCGAAGGTATTTTTTTTATCAAAACCGGATGACCGCGTCTGTATGTTTTCACATCTGTACCGCAGGTAAGCGCAGCCTTTATTTTTACCTGTACCTCACCCTCTTTCGGGTCTTTTATATCAACTTCTTCATACTTTATATTTAACGGAGCATAATACTGTATTGATTTCATTTTCATAATTTAATATAGGCTTTCATTATTTTATTTGACAATGTATCATTAACAGCGTCGTTTAATCCCTCAATTGGATATTCAGTTAATAATCCTTCTGTTTTAACTTTTCTTTCTTCAAGCAACGCAATGGAATCCTCCAAATCCATGGGAGATGGCGAGTAACTGCCGATAATATTTAATTCGCGATAATAAATTTCATTGTTGCAAAAACCTTTCATATCATCTTTCACGCTGGAGAATACAACAATTGAAGCTCCGTCGCGTGCTGCTTTCACGGCAAAATCCAATGATGATGAAGCACCTGCGGTTAAAAATACATTATCAAAGCCTAACGGTGCTATTTTTTTCATTTCACTTAATGTGCTTTGTTCATCTTTTAAAACAAAAGATTTATCAAATCCATACCTTTCGGACAAACAAACTCTGTCATATAATAAATCACAGCCGTATACGGAATTTCCAAATGCCTTTACCGTTTCTCCCATTAATATTCCGACTGTTCCTAATCCTATTATAAGATTTTTTGAATTATCTTTAATTTTTGCACGCTTAACAGCTCTTATACAGCACCCTAAAGGCTCCATAAAAGACGCTTCCATATCACTCAAACTTAAATTTACGTGAAAAACGGTATTTCTGAGATGTTCTTCACTGACATATATATACTGTGCAAACCCGCCGGGGATTATATTTGTTTCTTTAAAATGACGGCACATGGAGAAATTTCCGTTCCAGCAATAGGTACAGCTGAAACAGGGAACATGATGTCCCATTACAACCTTATCACCTGCTTCAAAATCTGTTTTAGATTTTATTTCTACTATTTCGCCCACAACTTCATGCCCTAAGACATCGCCGTCTTTTGCTTTACCCGTTCTGATTTTTACTATGTCAGACCCGCACAATCCGCATCCCGTGACTTTTACGATAGCACCCTCTCCGTATTCATCAATCAAGGGTTTAGGTACATTTTCAATAACAAATTTTTTATCACGCAGAACTGCTGCTTTCATTTTTAATCCAATCCTTTTTCTAATATTTTAAATCAAATTATTTTTTTTCAAAATCTTTTTATCGTAATCGCTTAAATTTCCTTTTAAAAATTTTTCAAATAAATCGGGACGTTTTTCTTTCGTCATTATAAATTGTTGAAGTCTTCTCCATTCTTTTATTTTTTCATGATTACCCGACAGCAGAATCTCCGGCACACAAAGCCCCATGTATTCTCTCGGTTTTGTATAGTGAGGATACTCTAACAATCCGTCGGAATGAGAGTCATATTCCGCTGACTCATCATCACCCAAAACACCTTTTATCAACCTTGTTATACTGTCAATTATACATAAAGCAGGGTATTCACCGCCCGTCATAACAAAATCGCCCAAGGAAATTTCCTCTGCTTGGGTTATTTCCGTTATTCTGCTGTCAAATCCCTCATAATGTCCGCATATAATAATTAACTGATCTGATTTTGATAACTCTAAGGCTTTACTCTGGTCATATATTTTCCCTTTCGGCGACATTATGATTGTTTTGCTATTAGAGATTTTTTGTATGCTTTTATAAGCGTCAATATACGGCTGACAGCTTAACAGCATGCCCGCTCCGCCACCATAGGGAGTATCATCGGTTTTTCTGTGCTTATCAAGGGTATAATCTCTTGGATTTATTGCTTTTATATCAATTATTCCTTGCGATACCGCACGTTTTATTATGCTGAAATCACAACCGTTTTCAATAACCTCGGGGAATAAAGACAGCACATCAAATCTCAATTTATAAGCCCCTCTATATTATTAACAACAATTTTTCTGCCTTTTAAGTCAACAACAGGCACAAGCGCTTTTACAAAAGGGACTAAGTGTTCTTTTCCGTTTCCGTCTTTAATTGAAAGCAAATCACTTGCAAGATTTTCACCGACGGCACTAACCGTTCCTATATTTCCGCCATCCTCGTCATATACATCCATCCCGATTAAATCGCTGATTAAATATTCATTATTTTCAAGCGTATTTTCAACCTCGGACTTTGTAATATAAATATCACAGCCCTTATATTCTTCTACATCGTTAACTGTTTGCATTTCTTTTAATTTTATAATGGCAAAATGCTTATGAAAGCGTACGGATGTAACATTCATTTCGGTATAGTCATTGTTTTTTTTTATATAAACTTTTTTTAAAGCCTCAATTTGCTTTTCTCTGCCTTTAGAAAAACCTGCTTTTATTTCCCCTTTAATTCCGTGGAAATTTAAAATCTTAGCAACCGAGATTAAATCATCATTCATAATTAATTATTCTTTTTTTGTTCGGCAGGAACATCATCTCTGTCTTGATTCCAACGATCAAGTCCCATTTGTTTTCTTATAAGTCCGATGCCGACATGAACTCTCCATTCGTCCATTCTAAGCTGAGCCGCAATAATTTTATGACAACCTATTGGAGGCAAAGGCAATAACGGTTCATAAAGATTTTTTATTGCAAATAATTGATCGGGAGAAACCGCAAGTTTTCTTTTCGGGAACGGAAGTTTTGGAAGCATTAATTTTTGACGAACCAAATTAATTCCGAAAAATACTTTTCTCGGTTCTAAATTTATAGCCTGTCCTATTATTTCATGAATATCGGGGTTGGGAAGCGGGAGAGCTTTTTTATAAAGAATTTCTATTTGTTCAATTTGCTCCTTACTTACAAGCAATTGCTTTTGTTTTTGAGGTTTTCCCTTCCCGCCGGGACGTTTATTAAAACCGCCTCTGTTATTAAAACCGCTGCGTCTTTGTCCGTTATCATTTCTTTGTTTATTGTATGGTCTTTGAAATCCGCCTTGATTTCTGTGGGGTCTGTCATATCTGTTGTTATTAAAATTACGGTTATAACCGCCGTTTTGTTCTTGTCTTTCGGGGCGTTCATAAGTACGTTTTTTTGGTTCTCTGCCCTCATCCGAGCCGAATGAATACGAATTTGCTGTTTTTGTTTCGGATTGATTATTTGCATTAGCCGCTTCCTGCGACAAACCCTCCGTATATTTTTTATCGGAATACAAACAATTCGGGCAAATAACTCTTTTTGGGTTTTTTGTTTCAAACTCGGCGCCGCACTTAATACACTTATTTACGTACATTTAATGTCCCTTTTTCTTACGCAAGAACTTAATCTCTCTCCTGTCAGGATGTTCTTTTTAAAAATTACAATGTTGATTAGATTTTATTTCTACCGATTACAATTATAAATGATTTATTTATTTTTGTCACTAAAACATTTATACGAATTTATATTATTATTTTAATCACAAAATAAAAAACATGACAAGTTTTTTATTATGATTTCATTTTTGCGCTCAACTGACCGCAGGCTGCATCAATATCTGCGCCCCTTTCAAGTCTTATCGTTACTTTTTTCCCCGACGATTCAAGAATATACTTAAACTTTAATATATTTTCTTTAGACGGTTTTTTATACGGGCTCTTTTCATTTTCGTTATAAACAATCAAATTAACATTACTTTTTAATTTTGCGGTTGAGACTGCAAGTTCTTTGGCGTCATTAACGGAATCATTAATCCCTTTCATTAATACGTATTCAATAGTCACACGTCTGCCTGTTTTTTCAGTGTATGATTTTAATGTTTTTATTAAATCTTCATAATCATATTTATTGGCAACAGGCATGATTGTTTTTCTTTTTTCTTGATTTGGAGCGTGCAGAGATATTGCCAATGTTGATTGAAAATCTAACTCCGCAAGTTTATTTATTTCTGGGATTAATCCGCAGGTGGAAACAGTTATTCTTCTTGCACCGACAACGAAATTTTCGCGGAATATTTTAATTGACTCAATTAAATTATTAAAATTTAATAACGGCTCACCCTGCCCCATATATACAATATTTGTAACTTTAAGCCCCGTATCTGCCTGTATTAAATATATTTGAGATATTATCTCCTCAACGGTTAAATTACGTTTAAATCCTAATTTTGCGGTAGCACAAAAACTGCACCCCATAGGACAGCCGACCTGCGCGGATATGCAGGCGGTAAGATTTGCTCTGTTGTCAAAACGCATTAATACAGCCTCGGCGAAATTCCCGTCCGAAAGCTCAAACAAAAATTTCATTGTGGAATCTTTGCTTATCTGCTTTTCTTTTATAACAACAGAAGTAATTTCAGCTTTTTCTTTTAAAAATTCACGCGCGCTTTGAGGCAAATCCGTCATATTGTCAAAGCAATCCGCCGATTTTAAATATATCCAGTTAAAAACCTGCCTTGCACGAAACTTTGATTGACCGTTTTCAATCATAAAATTTTCAAGTTCGGCTATTGTTTTTCCGATTAATTTAAACTTTTCCATATTTCAATAATATCACAAAAAGTAACATTGTATTTGTAATTAAAAATGTTCGTGGTAACATATTTATTGATATATTAAAAGTCAAGGAGAAATAAATTGAGAACTTACGAATTATTATCAATAATCAAACCGAATATTGATTCAGAAGAATTTGATAAAGTTTGCGCTAAAATTGAAGAAACAATTACTTCTTTAGGCGGAAAAGTTTTATCAACAGACAAAATGGGCAGAAAAAAATTATCATATGACATCAAAGATTACCGCGACGGATACTTTGTTGTTCATAACTATGAATTAGAACCCAATCAAGCTGATAAGTTCAACAGACAATTAAGATTAAACGAAAATATCTTAAGAATAATGTTAGTTGAAACATCGGAAGTAAAAGCATAACTCGGAGAAAAATATGTCAATAGCTAAAGCAGTATTATCAGGTACGGTTTACAGAAATCCCGAAAAAAGATTTACGGGCAATAATATACCCGTTACTTCGTTTACTTTAAACATTGACGAAAAAGAAATATCATTAATCAGAGTTATAGCACGCGGCAATCTGGCTGAAACGCTGGAACAAGCCGTTTCTAAAGGTGATAAGATTGTTGTTGACGGAAGACTTCAAATTTCATCCGTTCAAACAGAGGAAGGAACGGAAAAAAAAGTTACGGAACTTGATTTATCAAGTTTTGAAGTAATTTCATCATCAAACTCTGTATCGCCATCAGCTTCTTCCAATAAAACATCAGACGAAGTTGTTAAATTCTCTGAAGTAGAGATGAATGATGTTTTAATCGGCGAAGAAGAGATACCGTTTTAGAAAGTAAAGGAAAGAATTATGGCAAAAGAACAATCAGACAAGAAAAAACGTAAAAATTGCAGTTTCTGTGCGGATAAAATAGAAACTATCGATTACAAAGATGCTCAAAAGTTAAGAAAATACTTAACCGAAGCAGGTAAAATTCTGCCAAGAAGAATTACAGGCACCTGTGCTGAACACCAAAGAATGCTTGCAAAAGCTGTTAAAAAAGCAAGAGAAGCATCTTTATTATGCTATGTTTATGAATCATAGAAAATAATAAATATTTAGTAAAAGAGAACTTTTTACAAAGTTCTCTTTTTTATTGTATAAAATCAGTCCTTTATAATATGCACACCGGACCTGGTTAACACATTTGCATATGTATTTGTAGGTATAGGGCTTCTGTAATATCCGTAGGGGTTAGCGTATGAATTAAAATTTGCATAATTCGGATTGCGCCAAAGACGTGAAGCTCTAAAATTGTTTCTGTGACTTAGCGCACGAGGATATTTATTTCTTCCGTACCAAAAATCATTACGATTATTAAAGAACCCGTTATTATGATAAGTATTATGAAATGGGCAGTATCTTCCCGTATTATTTGTATAATTCATAAATCCGTTTCCGTAAAAATCATTAACATATCCTGTTGAAGTTATGGGAGGAGTAAATCCGGTTAAGGCTCCGTTTGAAAAATCATCGGACAAGTTATTTAAAAATCTGTTTATTATACCTTTCTTTTCTTTCGGATAATAAGCATTATAAGGCTCATAAACAGGTATAGAGGACGATGAACCTATCATTTGAGAAATCATATCAAGTCTGGAGTCAATATCTCCCGATTGAGTCATACCGAATAAATCCGTTTCCAGCCTCATTAACCTTGAAGAAAGACTGTCATTTTCAAAACTTTGACCGTATTTTACCATTTCCATATTAGAAAGCTGTTCGGGCGAATAACTGTAAACCGCTGCCTGCAGTGATATAAAAATCACCATTGTTATTATTATTTTTCTTAGCATTTTCTTCTCTCCTATTGCAATATAGAGGGAAGTTTAAATGTAATAAACAGTCAACAAGCTAATATTTAGAGTAATTATTCCAAATTCTTTAAAATAAAAATAGTTTCGTTAACATTAACCAAAAGTGCTTCCATTTTAGCGTCTATATTTTCTTTGGTATATATATTTTCGCTCGACGTATAAGGAATATAGCTTTGATATTTTTGAGCATTCATTCTGAAATTAGCGACATCACGAGCCTGTGCCGATAATATATTTAATCTGTTATAAGATAAATAATTGCTTTCGGGCCTTCCTTTGTATTCGTTTGTAATATATGCAACATTGTCAATCAAATTACTGACAATAGCATTAAATTTTTGTATGTTTCTGTCAGTATTAAGGCACTTTCTTAACTTTTCAAGAATAAGAATTACCGCATTAACATCTTTAAGATAATCCGTTGTTCCGTCTTTTTTAATAATAATATCAACATAATTTTCATTTTCACGCGGAACGGGTTTTAATTTTTCTTCATTTTGTTTATCAAGCTCCTCTACAGAATACGGAGCTTGTGCATTTTCACTGCTTTCCTTTCTTAAATAATCAAATTCCGCCTCAACATTAGGCAATGTACCAACGTACCCTGCACCTGTCGTAATAATTACAGTCATTAATAAAAATAAAGCCGATGTTATCTTTCTCATACTTTTATTATACTGATATTTTTTTGAAAGTGAATAATTATTCAAAATATGATATTGTTGTAAATAACAAGGAAAAAATAATGAAAAAAATTATAACATTATTAATACTCGCGGTAATAATATTCACAGGGTGCGGGAAAAAAGAAAAAATAAGCAGATATGACGAGATAGTAAACCGAGATTATTTAATAGCGGGGGTAAAAACGGATTCAAAGCCGTTCGGATATATAAGCTCTGTCACAAACAAACCCGAGGGCTTTGATATAGACGTTGCAAGATATATAGCGCAAGACATCTTAGGCAGTGAGCGGAAAATAAAATTTGTAAGCGTAACTCCAAATACCAAAATTGAAGCATTAACTTCTGGAGAAGTCGATTTAATAATAGCAACAATGTCAATAACTCCGCAGAGAGCTCTGCTTATTGATTTTTCACTGCCGTATTATATAGCTGGTCAAAGTGCTCTGGTAAAAGAAAACAGCAACATACACACATTTTCCGATTTAAAAGATAAAACAACAATAGTGGTTTTAGGCTCAACAGCCGAAAAAAATATCAGAAGAATAATCCCAATGGCAAAAATTATCGGATACAAAAATTATGAAGAAGCATTTAATGCTTTTTTAAACGGCGAAGCAGACGCAATAAGCACGGATGATACAATCCTTTCGGGGTTTCTTCTTGACCATAAAGGTTATCGAATGTTAAAAAATAAAATAACAAAAGAAGCCTATGCCGTAGGCATTCGCAAAAGCGATGATGAAGAAGATGATAAATTAAAAAGAAATGTAAACATAATAATAACAAGAATGCAAAAAGACGGCACTTTAAAAGAATTAAAAAAGAAATGGAATTTAAAATAAAACCATTGCAAAATAATATTACAATACGTGATGTAGCAAAGAACAAGTTTTTACACATGTTTTTAGAAATTTTTAAATTTAAAACAACTGCAGAGTTTTTAATTGAAGATGTAAAAAATCATATCATTAAAAAATCACCCAAACTTTGCAAGGACGCTAAAGTGTACTATAGTGAATATATTAAAAAAAGTACAAATAGCACTAACGAGTAGTTGAAAAATCGAACCGATTATGCTACGATTTTGGCATGGATATTTATATGTAAGGGGGCTTTCATGAAAATACAAGCGGTTAATTCAATTTCAAACTGCACACCGGTTAAACCTGTTGAATTTGCAAAAAGAAAACAAAAGCCCGTTGTTAAGGAAACTCCTGCAATAAAAGAAGATTCGTTCTCATCTTCTCAAAATATAACAGAGCAAAAATATAATTTTGCATGCCGGCTCGCCGCATATTATAAAACTCAATATGAAAATCTTTTAAAAACAGGTTCTTGTTTGGCTTAAATTTGCTTAATAACTGGACTTTCAGCTTGATGTATGATATTTATTACTTATGAGTAATAAAAAATATTGGTGTGCATTTTCAAAATTAACAAAAACAAGCCACTCTTTTACAAATCTTTTGTATCAGCACTTTGGCTCTATAGAACTTGCATGGCACGCCCAGCCCTATGATTTATGGAAAATAGAAGGAATTAGAAAAAGCTCAATTGAAAGTTTTATTCAAGAGCGAAACAATGTTAATCCGGATGAATGTTTGGAATATATCGAAAAACGGGGAATAACTTTTTTGTGTCCCGAAGATGATGATTACCCCGAAGCATTAAGATATATTGATGAACAGCCTGCAGGGTTATTTGTATTAGGAGATTTAAAAAACTGTAATCTTCAAAGGACTCTGGCTGTTGTAGGCTCTCGTAAAGCAAGTGAAAATTCCAAAAATACATTAAGAAAAATTTTATCGGGGTTCCATGATACTGATATTTGTATTGTTTCGGGGCTCGCCGAGGGTATTGATACCGTCGCACATAAATCTGCAGTAGACAATAACATGAAAACCATTGCCATTATCGGCGGTGGATTTGATAAATTATACCCGAAATCCAATGAAAAACTTTTTAATCAAATAAAAGACGGGGCAGGTGCAATAATATCAGAATACTGGGTTGATGTTGACGCTATAAGCTGGCATTTCCCGCTTCGTAACAGACTCGTATCGGGGATATCAAAAGGTGTTCTTGTAGCAGAAGCCGCAATAAAATCCGGTGCTATGATAACAGCTAAACTTGCACTTGAACAGGGAAAAGAATTAATGTGCATGCCGGGGTTAATTTCAAATCCGAATACAGAGGGTATATACAAACTTTTAAAAACAGGTGCCGCAATAGTTACAAATCATAACGATATATTAGATGCAATGGGCTGGAAAATTGATATTCAAAAAACGGATAAAATGCCTGCCGATACTAACTTTACTGATGATGAGAAAAAAATAATCGATTGCATAAAAAAAGATATGTTGACCTTGGATGAAATTATTTTAAAAACCGACTTGAATATAAATGATTTAATGGTACTATTAACAAAGTTAGAATTGGACGGAACAATAAAGCGAACTGACGGGGAAAAGTACATTTCGCTTATATAGAGAGGCATATAAAACCGGGTTTTATGACAAAGAAAAAAGAAAATATACTCGTAATAGTAGAGTCACCTGCGAAATCCAAAACAATAAAAAAAATATTGGGAAGTTCGTATGAAATAGAAGCGAGCTACGGGCATATAAGAGATTTTCCGCCTAAAGTGCTCGGTTTTGATGTGCAGAATAATTTTACACCGTCATTTGAGGTTATCCCCGAAAAAAAAGCGGTTGTAAAAAAATTAAATGATTTAGCCCAAAAAGCAGATAAAGTTTTATTGGCATCCGACCCCGACCGTGAGGGAGAAGCTATAGCCTGGCATGTAAGGCAGGTAATTAACGTGCCTGACAGCAAGGTATTTAGAATAGAATTTAATGAAATTACACCAAAAGCCGTAACTTATGCAGTTGAACATTCACGTCAAATCGATATGAGCAGAGTAAAAGCTCAACAGACAAGACAAATTTTGGACAGGCTCGTAGGCTATAAAATAAGCCCTGTTTTATGGGAAAAAATGAGAAATTACCACCTGTCGGCAGGCAGAGTTCAAAGCGTGGCTTTAAGAATGATATGCGAACGCGAGGATGAAATAAAAGCATTTACACCCGTTGAATATTGGACAATTACGGCTGATTTAATAAAAGATAAATCAAAATTCAGCGCAGAGCTTGCAAAATATAAAAATAAAAAGCCCGAAATAAAAAATGAAGCTGAAGCCGATAAAATAGTTGAATATCTTAAAGATAAATCAAGAGTTTTTGAGGTTGAAAAAATAACCACAAGAAATACAACCCGTAAGCCATCTGCCCCTTTTATCACATCAACACTGCAAAGAGAGGCGAGCAGTAAATTAGGCTACGGCGTATCAAAAACCATGCAGATTGCACAAAAACTTTATGAGGGAATTGATATAGGCTCGGACGGCCCTGTCGGGTTAATTACTTATATGAGAACAGACTCCGTACGTATTTCTGACGATGCCCAAAATGCCGCAAGAGAATTTATAACAGCAAATTACGGTGATAAATATTATCCTAAGACTCCAAATAACTACGTTAAAAAATCAAAAAACGTACAAGACGCCCATGAAGCAATCAGACCGTCTTATATTGATAAAACTCCCGAAAGCATTAAATCTTATTTAACTAACGAGCAATATCAGCTGTATAAGTTAATCTGGAGCAAGTTTGTAGCTTCGCAAATGGAAAATGCGACGGTTAAAAATACTACCGTTGACATAAACGCAGGCGACTGCACATTTAAAGCTGGAGTCAGCAAAATAACCTTTGACGGCTATTTAAAAGTTTATAATGACGACGAAGAAAAACAAGAAACTTCCAAAATCCCCGATTTAAAAGAGGACGACAAATTAAAATTAAAAGAATTAGAACCAAAACAGCACTTTACCTCACCGCCTCCGAGATACACGGAAGCCTCGCTTGTTAAAGCGCTGGAAGAACACGGAATTGGCAGACCCAGCACCTATGTGCCTATTATATCCAAAATTCAGCAAAAAAATTATGTTGAAAAAATTGAAAAAGCATTAGCTCCTACTCAGCTTGGAATGACTTTATGCAAACAGCTTGTTGAATATTTCAAAGATATTATGAATTATGAATTTACCGCTAAAATGGAAACAAAACTTGATGATATTGCGGAAGATAAATTAGTATGGAATGAAGTTATAAAAGATTTTTATACTCCGTTTATTGAAACGGTATCGGGCGCAAAGGCAAATATGCAAAAGGTTACAATAGAATCCGATATAACATGTCCTGTGTGCGGAAAGAAAATGGTGGTAAGAACAAGCAGGTACGGAAGTCAATTCTTGGGCTGCTCGGGATATCCGGAATGCAAAACAATGCTTCCGCTAAGTAAAGACGGACAAGTTATAGAGCAAAACAAAGCAACTGACGAAAAATGCGAAAAATGCTCAAGCCCGATGGTGCAAAAAACAGGCCCGTACGGACCATATCTTGAATGCACAAACGAACAATGCAAACACAGAAAAAGAATAATAAAATCAACGGGAGTTACCTGCCCGAAGTGCGGTAAAGGCGAGATTGTTTATAAAAAATCAAAACACGGCAGATTGTTTTTCGGTTGCAGTAAATACCCCGAATGCGACTTTGTATCCTGGAATGAACCCGTCAGTGAAAAATGTCCCGAATGCGGCGCTTACTTGGTAAAAAAAATAACAAAAAAATCAAAAAAACTTGAATGCAGTAATAAAGATTGTTCATTTTCAAAAGAAATGGAAGAATAAACTATGTATAAATTAGGATTAATAGGATATCCCCTGTCACATTCAATGTCAAAAGTAATACAAGAAGCCGCATTGAAATCCTTAGGCTTAGAAGGGTCGTATGAACTTCTTGAAACAGAGCAGGAAGATTTAATATCAAGAATAAAGTATTTGAAATCTAACGGATTTCAAGGTTTTAATGTAACAATACCGTTAAAAGTGCCTATAACATTATTTTTATCCGAGGTTGATAATGTAGCAAACGTAGCAGGCAGTGCAAATACAATAAAAATTCTTGATGACTCAACCTTAGTCGGCTACAATACCGATGTATACGGATTTGTAGAGGCTATGGATGAAAATTTCAGAAAACAAATAGCAAACTCAAATGCAGCTGTATTAGGTAACGGCGGAGCCGCAAGAGCAATAGGGGTCGGTCTTTCCATATTAAAAGCAAAAAAAATTGATTTTTTCGCAAGAAATATAATAAATGCCTCTGAAATGGTTGAAGTTTTAAGACGCAATTTCCCAAATGTTGAAATGAGATGTCATCAAATAGAAAGTTTAAAAGATTTGAGCGAATATAAAATTTTGGTCAATACAACTCCTATAGGGATGAAAAGTAAAGCGGCGGGGATTTCTCCCATTGACGAAGACATAATAAAAACAATGAATAAAGACGGGGTTATATATGATATTGTTTATAATCCGTTAAAAACCGAACTTATAAAACTTGCTAAAAAACACGGAATTAAAACAATTCAAGGTCTTGATATGTTAATATATCAAGGGGCAAAAGCGTTTGAAATATGGACGGGAAAAAAGCCCGATATTTTAAAAATGAAAATAGCAGCCCTTGAAGCAATGCTTGATTAAATATCAACATCTTTCATCATGGAAATCAGTGTGGATATTGTATTATCCATTGATACGCTGTCTGAAATACGCTGCTGCAGAAAAGCATTTATCTGAGGCATAAGTTCAATCGCGATATCTAATTTAGGATTAGAGCCCGCATTATACATTCCTACATCAATTAAATCTTTATTTTCACGATATAAAGCCATTAATTTACGCATTTTAGCGGCAGCCTGCTTGTGTTCTTCAGTAGCTATTTCGGTAAATAAACGGCTTATTGAACCTAAAACATCAATAGCGGGGTAATGATTCATTTCGGCAATTTTCCTTGACAGAAATATATGCCCGTCAACAATACCTCTAACCGTATCAACAACAGGATCATTTATATCGTCGCCCTCCATTAAAACGGTATAAAGTGCGGTAATAGAACCTTTCGGGCTGTTTCCGCTCCTTTCCAAAACCCTTTGAAGCCAAGAAAAAATTGACGGGGGATAGCCTTTTATTGTCGGAGGCTCGCCTATTGACAGCCCTACTTCTCTGCCTGCCATTGCACATCTTGTAACGGTATCTGTCATTAAAAATACTTTTTTACCTTGATCTCTGAAATACTCACAAACAGCAGTAGCCGAATGCAGGCACTTTTGTCTGATTAAAGGAGGCTGGTCGCCCGTTGAGCATACAATAACCGATTTTCGCATACCCTCTTCGCCAAGTGAATTTTCTATAAACTCTTTTACTTCACGACCGCGTTCTCCAATCAGTGCAACTACGTTAACATCAGCATCGGAATTTCTTGCAATCATACCGAGCATTGTACTTTTACCGACACCCGAGCCTGCAAACAATCCCATTCTTTGCCCCGCTCCGAAAGTTAACATTGAATCAATTGCTCTTACACCTGTCGAAAACATCTGTGTTATTATAGGTCTGTCAAAAGCTCCCGGCGGAGGATTATCGATATTTACCCATAGCGCACCTCTTGTATCTAAAGGCTTACCGTCTATGGGTTCCCCTAAAGGACTTATTAATCTGCCAAGCAGGAAATCTCCTACGGGAATACTTATTGATTTTCCCGTCGTAGTAACCAAACTGCCCTGCCCTATACCTGCTCCGTCATATAACAAAAGAAGCTGAGCATTTTCGCCTTTAAAAGCAACAACTTCTGCGGGCTTTCTCTCTCCCTCATAAGTTTCGATAAAGCATAAATCACCTATTTTTAACCCCGGTAATTTTACCTCTACGGTTAACCCGAGAAGTTTTGATACAGAGCCTTTATAAGTGTATAGTTTTGTTGAATTAATAACTTCAAAAGCCTGTTTTTTTACAAATTCAATTGATTTTTCCATAGATTGATTAAGCATTTATTTATCCCATATTATAATTGGCACTTTCGCCGATTGTATCAACCGCTTCTACTCTTATATCGGTTATTAATTCCGAATAAGAAATTACTACTATTGTAGGTATATGTCTTTCAAGAAGCTGATACAAAGGCAGTCTTATTCTTGGAGAACAAAGTATTACCGGCTGTACATTTATACTCTGGTGCGCTCTTATTAAAGTAGATGCCGCAGATTCAATAAGTTCCTGCACCTGCATAGGATTTAACAGGAACATTGTTCCAAGCTCGGTTCTTTGGCAGCTGTCATCAAGTGTTTTCTCCCACTCGGGCGATAAGGTCAACGCATATAATACTTTATCCGGGGTGCAATTTGCAAGACATATTTGTCTGCCTAAAGCAGCCCTTAATCTTTCGGATAATATATCGGGTTCCTTTGAAAATCTTGCATAATCGCATAATCTTTCAAATATAAAGATAATGTCTTTTATTGATACTTTTTCTCTTATTAAGTTTACAAATATCTTTCTTAAATCGCTGGTTGAAATAATTGTAGGTACTAAATCATTTACCAATGTAGGATCTTGGCTTTTTACAAGTTCCATTAATTTTAATACGTCTGTCTTCGTCATTACTTCATCAACATATTTTCTTATGCAATCTTGCAAGTGAGTTATAATAACGTCAACGGAATCAACCGCAATAACATCAGTTTGAGTTTTTAAAAATTCGCTGTCCATCCAGTAAGCCTGAGTTTGATAGGTCGGATCAACACCTATAATAGCGTCTTTCGGCACTTCTCTGCCTGTTGCGTCCCACTGGTCTGCTATAACCATACTCTTTTTAGGATAAACCGTACCTGTTGCAACCTTGTTTTCACGGACTGAAATCATATACTCATTTGCACCTAATGCGGAAGAATCCATTATTCTTATGTTTGGTATAATATACCCGAGTTCATCAGTAACTCTCTGTCTCAATGCTGCTATCTTAGGAAGCAAAAGCCCGTCTTGTTCGGGATCGGCAATAGGCAATAATCCCGTTCCGACTTGAAGGTTTAATACATCAACTCCCAAGCGTTCATACATTCTGTTTGGATTTGTTAAATCACTCATACTCTTTTTAACCGCATCTAACTGTCCTAATTGTGATTGAACATCTTTATTTACCGATACGATTAAGTATGCAACTATTATAACGGCAGCATATATTGTAAATGTATACCACGGAAGTCCTGTTACAAAACTTGTCATAGCAATTAACATTAAGAATACAACCGTAAATATAAGGCTTGACGGCTTGCTTAAAATTTGTCCCGCCAAGTCACCGCCTAATGAACCGCCTGCAGCGGTAGAACGGGTCATTACTATACCTGCTGATACCGCCATTAATAATGAGGGTAATTGTGCCGCCAGTCCGTCACCAACAGTTAAGACGGTATATTTCTGCACAGCTTCGCCGGGCTGAAGCCCTTGCATTAAAATTCCTATGCATAAACCGCCTACAATATTAATTATAACGATGATGATACCTGCCATAGTATCACCTTTTACAAACTTCATGGCTCCGTCCATTGAACCGTATAAGTTAGATTCCCTTTGCAAATCTTCACGTCTTTTTATTGCTTCTTCGGGAGATATCAATCCTGCGTTAAAGTCCGCATCAATTGTCATTTGTTTACCGGGCATTGCATCTAATGCAAACCTTGCGGCAACTTCGGCTATACGTTCGGAACCTTTCGTTATTACCATAAACTGAACTATTGTTATTATGATAAATATTACAAATCCTACAATCAGATTTCCGCCCGTTACGAAATTTCCGAATGCGTCAATTACTTCACCCGCTTCACCTTTTGCTAAGATTAACCTTGTTGACGCTATTGAAAGAACCAATCTAAACATCGTTCCTATTAATATAATTGACGGGAAAGCAGCTAATTCCAACGGCCGTTGAATATACAAGGATATCATTAACAGTAATATTCCGAGAGTAATATTAAAACTTATCGCGAAATTCACAACTATTGGAGGAAGTTCAATTATCAACAGCACAATTAACAGGATTACAAATATTGCTAATCCTATTTCACTTACCATTGACGGTTTTGCTCCTTGCGGCTGCGCCATTTATGCTTCTTCTTCCTCCTGTGATATTAGTGCTTTTTCAATTATTCCTAACTGTGTTTCAATTGTTGCGTCAATTATTCCGTTGGATGTTTCTATAATTACACCGCCCTCTTTTATGTTGTTATCGGGCACTACCGTTATTTGAGCCTCTATAGTTCCGTCAGAGAATATTTCAGGGACTTTATCTCTTATTATTTCAACATCTTTGGGCATTACTTTTAATATTATTTTATTTTCCGTTTTATTTATTTCTTCTACAGCTCCTTTTATTATTGAAAGCGTTACATCAGAGTTTTCCTGCGTTTCTTTTTTAATTATTTTTTTTGCAATTTCAACCGATATTTCTAAAATGCAAGCCGAAACTTTTTCAAATACTTCATCTTTATATTTATAAAATTCGTTTAGCTTTTCACGCAGGAGAGCAATATCTTCTTCGGCTTTTTTTATTCCGTCTTTATACCCGTCTTGTTTTGCCGCCTCTTTTATTGCTGCAGCTTCTTCCTGCGCTCTTGTTATTAAATTTCTGTCTTGAGTGCGTCTGTAACCGCGCCGTCTTGTTCCCTCGCGTCTTTCTTCTCTCGGCTCAAATTTTATTTCTGACAGAGTTAAATCAAAGTCATCCGTTTTAGGAACAATTACTTCTTCTTGTTCTGCTTGTTTTGGTTCAGCTTCAATTTTAGGCTCAACGGCCTTTTCTTCTTTGACCTCTGCTTCTTCTATTTTTTTTATTTGTGCATATTTTTTTTTAATTATCATTTACTTTTTTTTCTACACTTCTTACTAACGATTCTATTACGTGCGCCGAAAATGTATTTTGCGCGGGGAAATTTTTATCTAAAATAAAGTTTCTTACAGATTCTCTTTCCCCCATTGATAATGTACTTAATTTATCAGGTGCCAACGACTTCATCAGTTTATAATGTTTTTGCAAAATTCTTGGAACATTTATCGTTTTTGACGGAGGAATTAATCTTCTTATTTCTTCCAAAGATTTTATTATTACCTGATGATCAATTTTTTCTTCAATATTGCTCATTTTCATATAATTTACAACATGTACTGCAATACCCTTATCAAGAGATGCTATTATTTCATCTGCTTTCTTTTGGGGCATACGTTTTAATAACATCGCTAATGCCGCAATTTTTAACACTTTTTTATCATTTGGTGTCACGTTTGAATTTTCCTGCGCAGCTGTTTCCAATTTTGCTTCATCTTCATTTTTTTGAACAAAATCGTTTAAATTAGATTGATTAACTGCCGCTTCATATTGCTGCGGAGCTAAAACGCCTTTTTTTAACAGCTTTTGAAGCTCATCAGAATATACCTGTTTAACTTTTTCTTCAATTAAGTTAACAAGAATATCTTGTTTCATTTTTTTTATAATTGCCAATTTTGCCGTATTAAATATATTTGCGGCAATTATTTGCAAAATCCCCTCACGAAATTGAACGGGAATTTTTCCTGATATTAAGTCAATTGATTTATGATAAGTCCACTCACCTATAAATTGAGTAACCAAACTTGCCTGCTGAGCATTAAATTTTATCTGAGGGTCATTGCTGAGCGCTTCACCTGACATATAACAAAATTTTCTTACCGTATCCGTTATATTTTTTTTATCTGCATCAGTAAGCCCCTCGGGTGTCGCATTACCTCCGTCCTTTAATATTTCCGCAGCTTGAGCCGCCAAATCCATTGCAAATGCTTTATAATCAAATCCCTCTATAGGCATTGTTTTCTCCGTTAAGTCTTTTCAATCCAGCTTTTTAGTTCCTGCATTGTTTTATTACTGTCTGATTGAGCCATATCCTCCGATACTTCCTCTATTACTTCATCCAAATTCAAATCGGGCTGTTTTTTCTTCTCAATTTGAAGCTGCTTTTGCTGTTCTAACAGTTCTTGCGAAAGTATTGTTTGTTTTTCTATTAACTCAGCCGCTTTTAAGTTTACATCAACAATTTGTTTTTCCTGTTCTTGTGATTTTATTTTCAAATTCTTTAATTCTTCTTCCTGTTCACCCGTTGAATCTTTTAATTTCTTATGAACAAACACAAATCCCGTGAATAATCCCGCGATTATTAATATTAAAGCAAGCCACCACGGGTTTCCCGAAGCATCCGGCTTAGGCAGATTTACGGGTCTGTCTGACGCAAGATAAGGATCTATTGTTTCAGCATATGCAATTGAAACATCAGCTGCGCTTACTTTTGGTGAAGCAGCGTGTGCCACTAATGCTTTTAAATCATCTTCCGTCATATTCGGAGGCATAGCATCAGCATTCATTGTTACTGCTATTGATACTTTTTCTATTATTCCCGATTTATAATATTTAGTTGTATGAGTCTTTCCTACCCCGTAATTTGTTTCAGTTGCTACACGTTCATAATTTTTATTTTGTACGGAGCTTGAAGATGAATTTTCAAGTCCGTTTGGCAGATAAACACTGACGGCATCGGAACCTTTGCTTGTATCCTTGGAATTATCGCCAAGTCCTTCTTTAAATGTCTGTTCAGTAATAGGTGTTTTAGTTTTAGGGTCATATTGAATACTTGTTTCTTCAATCGGAACTTGATTTAAGAATGTGCTTACTGTTACTACATAATTTCCTCTACCCAGAAGCATATCAAGCTGTGCTGATACATTATTTTTCATATATGTATCATTTTCCTGCACTTTTGATATCTGGTCATCTATTGATTTTACAAGTGAACTGTATACATTTCCGTTTGAATCTGTTATCGATATATTTTCGGAAGTTAACTCCGCAACACTGCCCATTAAAAGACTTTTTATTGCCTTTATTTCGGAGTTATCAAGTCTTACACCGCTTGGAACGGTAAGCATTACCGTTGCATTTATCGGCTTCTTATCGGCTTTAAACATTGAATTTTCGGGAATTGTTACTAATACCGAAGCATTGTCAATATTAGGCATTTGTCTTATCAACCTTGCCAGCTCACCGTTTACTGCTCTTGCAAGTTTTATTCTTTTATCTTCTCTTGTTGAAGTAAAGTCACTCTTATCAAATATTTCAAGCCCGACATTTTGGTCAACAAGCCCGCTTTTTACAACTGCCAATAATGCGCTGTCCCTATCCGTATTTGTATATTTTCCCGCTTCCAGAAAAACCGTAACCTTTGAACCGTCTATGCTTCTTTTTGCAGCTATGCCGTTTCGCGCTAAAAGAGTTTGTATTTCTATTGCTTTACCTTGATTATCCGTTGTAACTATATCAAATTGTTCTTTTTGCATTTTTTCAACAACCTGTCCGTGTGAAGAACCTTTTGAACCGCTGACAGACATTGCTATTACAAGAATAAGAATAAATATAAAAGCACCAACTCCGCCTATAACGGAGTATAATATTTTCTTATCCTTTAATAATTCTTTGAGTTTATCCATAAATCCCTAATCTTACACTATCATCCATTTGATATTATACTATTTTTTTTATTTTTCGGTAAATTCTTAACATTTAGACATTTGATTTGGTTTAAATAGAAATATTCATAACAGCGTTATAGGCATTTATTACTTTTGAAGTCATTTGTGTAGCAAGCGATATACCAAGCTCTGCCTTGGACATTGCGGTTATTACATCATGTATATCCACTTCGGAATTTCCCATCATTTGTTGATTTAACAATTGGTCGGGTTTTTCTATTTCACTGTTAAGATTACTTACCATACCCGATAGCACTGTCTTGAAATCAGCGCCTTCGCTTATTGAGGAAGTGCCAAAACCTTTTAATGAAAATTCATCAATCGGACCTGAAGAATTAATATTTGAAAATATATTTACATTCGGAACTATTCTGTTTTCTATCATACATTTACCTTTCCTATAAATAATTTGCTAAAATATTTTTAACGTAATTTTGTGTTTCACGGAACGGAGGGACTCCGTTGTATTTATCTACATTCCCCGGCCCTGCGTTATAGGCGGCAAGCCCAAGAACAATATTTCCGTTATATCTGTCAATCATGCTTTTTAAATATCTTACTCCGCCGTCTACATTTTGAACGGGATTATAAGGGTCTGTTACTCCTAATGATTTTGCCGTCGCCGGCATTAATTGCATTAAACCCAATGCCCCGACTGATGACTTTGCATGCGGATTATATCCGGATTCTTGCCTTATAACGGCATTTACAAGTTTTTCATCCAGTCCGTGTTTTTTTGATATTTTTGAAATTAAATCTTTTATTTGAGCTTTATCCGGTTTTACACTGCTTATCGGAAACGGTAATATTTCATCAGTTTCATCATTATTTAAAAATATGTTATTGTCTAAAAGCCGAGCTTCGACATTCCGCTTTGTTAAATCCCCGAATTTTACGCTTGAGGGATTTTGATTAACATTAAATCTGGTATGAACATTTAATGAAGAATTCATAACATCTTCAAATGTTCTTAACTCTTTTTGTTCCGGCATTTGAGGCAATTGCTCGGTTCTCGGTTTAACATAATTTTCAAGCTGTCTTGCCCTTTGAATTGCCTGCGCCTGACCTGATGTATTTAATAAATTTTGTATCATCCCTGTAAACATTACACACTACCCTTTTCTTTTTTAGCTTCCTATTGATGCCGCCCTGTCTGCCATTGCTTTTGTAATCGAAATAATGGATAAACTTGCTTCGTATGCCCTTTGTGCAAGTATTGCGTCTGATATTTCAACAAGGGGATCAACATTTGATGTTCTTATATAGCCGTTTTCATCTGCATCCGGGTGTCCCGGTTTATATATTTTTTCGCCGAGCGTAGGATCTTCAACTACACCTGCCATTGCTACACTGCCCGAAGCATAAGGCATTGTACCCGCACCGAATGCACTTTCTTTCATTTGATTCATTACACTTAAAAATGAACTTCTGTCTGTCGCAACCACTAGCGGTATTTTTCTGACATAGTTCGGTGTATCAAGGTTTGCTATATTCTTTGAATTTATATCAAGCCTTGCTGCGTGTACCTTTAGACCGTCACAGCCTACATTCATTGCACTAAATAATCCCATTATTAATTACTTCCTACGTTTATTACCGTTCTCATTTCAGTTATTAATGACGTCATACGTCTTGTTGCTATAGTATATAACAGCGAGTTTTTCTGCATTTCCGATAACTCTGTTGCCGCATCAATTTTTTCATCGCTTGTATCAACCATAACGGGTGACGGCCCCATTTTCGCCGCAAGCTGAGTTTCTAACGGTGTTGATGTACCGCCCAAATATGCCGCAAATGATATATCCTTTCTCCTGTAATTCGGAGTGTGCATATTCGCCAGATTTGATGATAACGCTTTATGTCTTTCCGCTATCAAATCCAGTGCATTTAATGTTCTTGTTATTGAATTTTCGGGATTTATCATTTACTCTCCTTATTGATTTAATTGCATTGCTTTTGAATACATATCATTTATTGTCTGCATTACTTTAAAACTGGCAAGCATTGAAGCATTTAACCTTAAAACCGTATTTACTTCGTTTATCATATCCACATTTGTTGTTTCTATACTTCCCTGTTTAATTCTTGTATGATTTTTTAATAACGCAGGTTCTCCCGAATCAGCCGTAAGATAGAATTTATTGTTATCTCCCTTTTTCAAGCCCTCGGGATTTTGAAAATTCACAACCGGAATTATTCCTAAAACTTCTCTTTTTGTACCGTCATTTGAAAATATTTCAACTTCACCGTTCGGTTTTATTGCTAAGTTTTCATAATTTATCGGGATTTGTATTCCGTCACCGACTAAATATCCGTCATTTGTTATTAAATAACCGTCTTTATCCAGTTTAAATGAGCCCTCACGGGTATATGCCACTTCGCCTGTTTGAGAGGTTACGGGGAAAAATCCCATTCCGTCAAGTGCAATATCAAATTCCCTGTCAGTCCTTTGAATATTTCCTTGTCCGTAATCGGTACGTTCTACTCCGCTTAAATATCCGTTTTCGCCAAGCATTTGTTCAAAACGCACGCCTTTATAGCCGAATGTATTGTAATTCGCTATATTTGAAGAAATATATCCCATCTTCTCAAATTGAAGCTGGGCATTAACTACTCCTTTATTTATTATTCCCTGTAATGTCATTTAATTGCCTTTCTAACTGCTTAGCGACGATATGGCTCTTTGTAAATTTGAATTTTGTATCAAATATAATTGTCGGTTTGCTTCAAATGTTTTAGGATACATCATTGCTTCCATAAATTCAGTTTCTAATGTTACATTTGAATATTCTGCATAACGCTGTCTTACATTAGGCGAGAGAACTGCCCTGCCATCCTGTGTAACTACGGATAGCGTTCCTGCAGTTTCAAATTTATTTGTTTTATTATTTAATACTCTTACTACACCGTTTAAATCTATTGTTATATCGTCAAGTTTTTCGGGTACTACAGGCAGTACCAACGGAGTTCCCATATTTGTCAATACATTTGCACCGTCAAGAGTCAATATTGCTCCGTTTTTATCCATTTTAAATCTGCCGTCGCGGGTTAATTTTATTCCCTCTTTTGATTGAGTTTGAAAATATCCTTTTTCTGCAAGCGCAACATCTAAGGGATTTTCGGTTAGTCCTATTCTGCCCACGGTATCATCCGTTGTAGTTGAAAGTGCATCTTCACCGATAAATTCGGCAAAAGACGAAATTACGGGCACTTTTCTTTGATAGCCTATTTTATCAAATCCCGTTATGTTATCATTGGCTATTCCCATAAGAAGTGTCTGCATTCTCATGGCTCTGATATTTTGTACTATTCCTTGTTCCGTAAAATGAACCGCGCCGTTTATCATACATTTTCCCTTTTTTTCTCTTTATAATGATATAATATTGAAAGTCAAAAGTACCCGTATTTATGGTTGAAATATATGATTTTCTTCTCCGCTTTCTCATCTGTTTGTATGATTTTTTGGAACTGATTTTTTTTGTATGTTATTATATTGTAAGGAAGTAACGGATTAGGGTTATGATTTTTAAAAAAATTATTCCTGCAATAATATTATTACTGGTATTTTCTGCCAGAGCCGAGGCAATTAAAATAGGACTAAAAACCGACGCAAAAGAAATTAAAATTGCTTCTTCCGTTTCTGCTGAAATTTATGACGGGCTTAGGAATAAACTTTTATATGAAATAAGACCTATGAAAATTTATGAATTTCGTTCAAAAGGCAGTGAACTTGCTGTCACAATAGACAGAAAAGATATAGGGCTTAATACAAATCAAATTATTATAAGAACTAAAAAACCCGGGTATTTGTGTTCAAAAAGAGCATGGTACCGCGGTGAATTTATTATAAATAATATGGGGTCGGGATTAACATTGATTAATAACGTAGGACTTGAAGATTATTTAAAAGGAGTAGTTCCCTCAGAAATGCCGTCTAAATGGAATTCTGAGGCATTAAAAGCGCAGGCTATCGCAGCAAGAAGCTACGCTGTTGCAACAAGAAGCGCAGGCAAACATGCTTCACAAGGATTTGATTTGGTAGATACAACGGCTGATCAAGCCTACGGAGGAGCGAGTGCGGAAAAAAAATCAACATCTAAAGCAGTTGATGATACTAAAGGTATTGTTTTGGTTCAAAATAAAAAAGTGCTTCCCACGTATTACCATGCAAGCTCGGGCGGTCAGACAAAAGTTTGGAATTCGGGCAGCTCATTCCTTCAATCCGTTCCGTCTTTTGACGGGGATTTGAAAAAGAACGGCCACGGCGTAGGTATGAGCCAGCACGGCGCAAATAATATGGCTGCTCAAGGCTACAATGCCTATCAGATTTTAGGTTATTTTTATAAAGATTTTAAATTCGCAAAATTAAGCGATAAATGGGATATATAATTATGGACGAAAAAATATTTCTTATAATTAATTTATCATTTTTCGGCGATGTTCTGCTTACAAACGCTTTATGCCAAAATTTAAAAATTGATTATCCTAATTCTAAAATTATATACATAGTAAACAAACCTTTTTATGATGCTGCATTTTATCAATACGGTGTGGATGAAGTATATGAATTTGATAAAAAAGATAAACATAAAGGATTATTCGGTTTATTTAAGTTCTTAAACACTTTTCCAAAAAAATATAAACATAAAATTGACGCGGCTTTTATAATATATGCAAATGAAAGAGGCATTCTTCTTTCATATCTGCTCGGCTGTAAACAAAGAATATCCGGCCCGAGAAATTTAGATTTACTTTTAACTAATGTTTATAAAAATAATATACCCGGTAGAACTTATATGCAGGACGCTAATATGGATTTGTTAATTCCATATATAAAAAGAATACCGCAAATTTTACCTATCAGATACGACTGGCAAAGAGTTAATGACAGTTTTGCCAACGAGATAAAAGAAAAATATAAAAATGAAGAAGTTATCGGATTATGTGCAGTAAGTAAAAAAATAGAAAAAGATATTCCGATTAATACTGCGGTTAATATAGTAAAACGTCTTATAAAAGATAATAAAACCGTATTTTTCTTCGGCAACGGCGACAGAACATCGGAATATTCAAAAAGGCTGACTGATTTATTGACTGATGAAGAAAAAGAAAAATTTATTAATTTAACGAATAAAACATCAATCGGAGCATTAGCGGTTTTATTAAAATTCTGCAAAGGAGTAATTTCAATAGATACAGGCACAATGCACTTAGCCTGTGCTGTAAGATGTCCTACCTGTGCAATATTTTATCAAACGGATATGATAAAACGCTGGGCGCCAAGGAAAGAGTTATATAATTCCGTTGTTATTACAGAAAATTATTCCGCAGATAACATTGTTGAAAATTTATACAAAATTTTAATTTAAGGATTTTTTAAATTATCGGGGATATATTTTGTCCAGTCTTTTTCAAGTTTATCTATAAATTGATGAGCGTCCAATACATCATCATAACTTATAGGCATTGGGCACTCTTGAATTTCAAGCGGAGCATCTTCTTTATCTTTAACTGAAAGTGCGCCCGTTCCCAACAATGCAAGCCCGAAACTCTTTCCGCATTCGGGGCATACAACCTGCAAGACCAAAAGATTTTCTTCTTCTCGTTTTATAAATATGGCATTTTCATCAAAATCATGCCCGCATACGCTGCAGCACAAATTGGAAAATAATTTTTTTAATTTTAATTTATCCATTCTTACCTCGACTCATAATTGCCGAACACGACAACATTATATACACATGTTTAAAATTTTGTCATTTCGGGTACTAAATATATGTGTAGTTATTTATATAAAGGAATTGCGTTATGGATGGTCTTTATCTTTTATTATTCGGAGCTTTAATGTATTTCTTGCTTATTGCACTGCCTTCTATGT
>CANPYB010000010.1 GCA_947587605.1 Candidatus Gastranaerophilales bacterium | reverse complement strand
CCTTTTAAGTCGGGAGCGCTGCCGTGGATTGGTTCATACATTGCAGGTTTAGTGTCGGATAAAGAGGCACTGGGTAGTAATCCTAAAGAACCTGCCAGCATAGACGCTTCATCAGATAGTATATCGCCGAATATATTGCCCGTAAGAATAACATCAAATTGTTTCGGGGCTCTGATTATTTGCATTGCCGCATTATCCACATACATATTTGTCAGTTCGACTTGTGGATATTCTTTAGCAACTTGTGCAACCGTTTCCCGCCATAATCTTGATACATCCAAAACATTTGCTTTATCAACCGAACATAATTTTTTATTACGCTGCATTGCTGTTTTAAAAGCAATATGAGCTATTCTTTTAATTTCACTCTCGTAATAGCACATATTATTAAAGCCGAATTTTTCACCGTTCTTAACTTCTATGCCCTTAGGAGTGCCGAAATATACATCGCCTGTTAATTCTCGTATAATCATTATATCCGTACCCGCTGCAATATCTTCTTTTAATGGTGATATAGATTTTAATTCGGGGTATACAACAGCGGGACGAAGATTTGCAAAAAGATTAAGTTCTTTTCTTATTCCGAGCAAAGCCCTCTCGGGTCTTACTTCGGGCGGGAGTTTATCATATTCCCAGCCTCCAACTGCCCCTAATAATACCGCATCCGAGCTTTTTGCCAAATTCAGAGTTGCATCAGGAAGCGGAGTTTTATATTTATCATACGCGCATCCGCCTATAAGTGCAGGTTCAAAATTAAATTCAACCTTATATTTTTGCTCAATAGCTTTTAATACTTTAACGGCTTCATCTGTTACTTCTTTTCCAGTTCCGTCGCCTGCAAGTAGTGCTATATTATATGTTTTCATATTTCCCTCCGATTTCTTTATTATATCAAAAAAGCCTCCCTTTAATCAGGAGGCTTTTTTAAATTTTGTGTTGTTTTATGAACTGAATGTCATTAACGCTTTTACCGAACGCGCCGTATTTCTTACATCTTCTTCTGAGTGCATTTTTATAGTGTCATCCAATATTTTTATAGCTTCCGTTTTATCTTTTAATGATAATAATTCGTTAATTGAAGCCATTGCTACTCTTGCACTTAAATCATTTATTCCTTTACCTTTTGAAATAAGAACAACTCTTAAAGATTCATGCGTGTTTTTCTTTATTAAAGTTTGAGCAGTAAGTTCTCTTATTTCATCATCGGGAGAATTTGTACCGAGCTCGGTTAAAAGTTCAATTGCTGCTTGTGAATCTTGATGTTCCCCTAATGATTTTATAATATTTTTTATCTTTTGATTGTTATCCATTTATTCTTTCTCCCATATATTTAAGCTGCTTCGTCTTCTGTCAGATCCTGCCACATATTTCTTAGTTCTTCGACAGGCATTTTAGAAAGATTTTTTACCTCATATTTCCTGTCGGGGAATATTTTATCCTTTATTCCGTCCATATTTATTTTAACTTCCGTGTTTCCAAGTCTTTCAAGAGTTTCTAATGTGTCAGAAGCAACTTTTTTCCCGAAAGAAACTATTGCATTCATTCTTGATTTAAAAGATTCATTAAAGCTGTTAATTCCGCTTACTACGGCAGAAGCAAAAAGTTTACTTTTTTCGCTTATATTTTTTGTAATACTTGTTTTATTCCCTGTTTCAAATACATCCGCTTGGATAACATTACCTTTAAAACTTACACCAAATGGATTTGTAGTTAGTCTTTTTTCTGTATTATTTTTCTGAATGGTTTTTTTTGTAGTTAAACCAATTTTGCTTATTTGCATAATAGTCCTTTCTCTTTTGTTACATTCCGTTTAGTAAGTAAAGGTTATCATATTTAGCTCTTTTAAATATCATTTTTTTGGTGTAAATAATTGTTATTATTTGAATATATATACAAATTAAATACTCCTTTCAGATGAGTATTTTTTTTATTTTGTAACAAAATGTTAATTTGAGCGGCTTATAACTAAAGAATTTTCAATAAATGCCGTTAATAATTTTAGAAAATAAATAAAGGATATATATGAAAGAATCAAATCAAAATTTAAGTGAAGCCGTAGGAACTTTTTTATTGGAGTTCCGTGATGATGTAGTAAGAGGCTTGCAGGAATACTTAATGTTAAATAGTGCAGCAGTCGAAGTAATGTAAATGTTTAATGGTTTCTTTTGTTTCATTGCTGTAGAATTGGCGGATTAGTATTTGGATAGAGATTTATTTTACATAAGGATTATGTTTTTTCTCTTCCCCTATAGTTGATGACGGCCCATGCCCCGGATATACTTTGGTTTCATCCGGAAGTGTAAACAGTTTTGTTTTTATAGAGGAAATTAAAGTATCATAATCCCCGTCTATAAAATCGGTTCTGCCTATACTGTGTTTAAACAGGGCATCACCCGAAAATAATTTACCGTCAATATAAAACGATAAACTGCCTTTAGAATGCCCCGGCGTATTATATATTTTTATTTCATGACTTCCTATTGAAAGTTTTGTGTTTTCGTCAATGAATTTTGAAGGTTTTAAAACTTCCGAGTTAATATTAAATCTCCACATTTTAAGTTCTTCATTAATATTGTTATAGTGAAGCGATTCATCTTGATTAATGTATATCGGGATTTCGGGATATTTTTTTTGTATTTCCGTTTCGCCTATTATATGGTCAAAATGCCCGTGGGTATTTAATATGAATTTAATTGTATATCCCTGTTCTTCTGTTTCTTTTTTTATTCGTTCAAAATCACCGCCGATATCAATAATAACCGCTTCTTTTGATTGTTCGTCAGTCAATATATAAGTGTTTACTTCTAAGGGGCCTGTTTGATATATTTTTAAATTCATATAAACCTCTTTTTTTGTTTAGTATATCATAGTAGCAGGAGCTTTATGCAAATATTTTTTTTATGGGGTTTATATAAATATGAAAATTGCGGGTATAAACAGTTCATTTTCATTTGGAAAAAGATTAGAGGCTAAATGTCACATATTAAAAGATAATTCTCCTTATAAATGCGGAATATACAGCCTTAATCCTAACGATGATTACGATTATTTTTTAGATTATAATCGTTCTTTACAATGGAAAAATTCAATTTATTGGAAAAATATGGATGAAGAACTTAGGGATTTTACTGATCATGAAAAGTTTTATGTAATGGAAGATGCTAATGATGACTGTTTGGGTTTTATAAAGGTTCGTTCAGAAAGAAAAAAATCACCCAAAACAGTTATATTTTTTGAAACAAATCCGCATTATGCAGGTTCAAACGAAAACAGGAGCATAAAATACATTGGTGAAACTCTTTTAGCTTTTGTTACTAAACTTGCTAAAAAAGAAAAATCTCACATGGTTAATATAAGCATTCCTACAACTTCTTCAATTCCATTTTATACCGATAAATGCGGATTTAAAATTCAAGAAGGCAATGGAGTGATATTAACATCTGAAGACTATAAAAAATTTATAGCTCAAAATGAAGCTCATACTGGCAGAAAAATATGGCTGAAAATTTAGGTTATTCAAGCTCAAGTAATTTTTTATAAAGCTCTTTTTGTTTATCAGAAATTGTTGTCGGAATGTTAATAATTAATTTAACGTTAAGATTTCCAAATCCGCCTGTTTTTTTTGGCAGACCTAAATCCTTTAATCTTAAAGTCTTTCCGTAACCTGATTGCGGAGGAATTTTAATATTAATTATTCCATGCAGAGTTGATATATCTTTTTTGCAGCCTAAAACAGCTTCAGCAGGTGTAATTTCTATATTTTTAGTAAGGTTTTCGCCGTCAATTATATATTCGTTATCTTTGAATTTTATAATAAAATACAAGTCGCCTTTTTTTCCGTAGCTGCCCGACTTTCCCTCGCCTTTAAGTCTTATTTTTTGACCCTCTTTAACACCTTTGGGGATTTTAACCGTTAAAGTTCTTGATTTACTAACAATTCCCGTTCCTCCGCATTCGGAGCAAAAACTGCCTCCGCCCGAACACTTTAAACATTTTTCAACAGTGTTCATTTTAACGCTGACGGGTTTATCTCCGATTAAATCTTTAGCTGTTATATTAAGTTCTTGAGTAATGTCAAGGTTTTCTTCAGCGTTTTGTGCGCTTTGATTGCTTCTGCGTGTTTGCGATGCACCGTTAAATAAATCTTCATAAGAAAATCCTTGAGAAGCACCTCTATTTGTACGTCTTGTACTTGTTCTTGCACCTGCGCCCATAAGGTCACCAAAAATTGAACTGAAAAAGTCTGAAAAATCGCCCGCGCCTGCAAATCCTTGTGAAAATCCGCCTTGGTTAAAATTAAATCCCTCAAAACCCGGAGGAGGCGTAAAATTAGCACCTTGCTGCCAGTTTGCGCCTAAACTGTCATATCGGCTTTTCTTTTCTTTATCGGATAACACTTCATAGGCTTCATTTATATCTTTAAATTTATTTACTGCATCTGCCGATTTATTTACATCAGGATGATATTTTCTTGCAAGTTTTCTGTATGCTGATTTTATCTGCGCTTCTGTTGCACTTCTTTCAACACCTAATATTTTATAATAATCTTTATATTCCATTTAAAATCTCCTTATTTTCATATTAATATAAAAAATCAATTATTCTTTAATAGTTAATCTTTTTTTAATTTTGTATTAACATATTAAATATGAGAAGATTGTTAGGGATTTTATTTTTATTTGTTTTTATTTCGCAGAATGCTGTGTATTCGTCAGAATTAAGCGATAATATGCGTTCATTTACCAATGAAGATAATAAAAACACGCAAATTGTATCAGTGAATGAAAAACCTCAAAATACTCCTATTGAATTAAATCGGAAAATGTTTAATTATACATTGCCCACAAGACCTGACGGAATTATATATCAAGAAGAACAAAAAACATATAATGCAATAGATCCGTCAAAAATAAACAACCCTAATTCATATTATCCGGGGTTGAGAGGACCAAATCAATTAATTGTTTATACTCCCGCATACGGTTACAGAACAGGAACTAACGAATTCGGTACGGAAGCTATTGTTGAAGATAATATGGTAATCAGGTTAAACGGCGCCGATTCCATTATTCCGAAAAACGGTTTTGTAATATCGGGGCATGGCAGTGCTAAAAATTGGATTACTAAAAATATTCAAGTTGGCTCAAAAGTTTATATAGATTATTCAACAGGCATGATAAAAGTATTTTTAACCCCCGAAAGCCTTATGTATGCTGCCAAGCAAAAACTTACCGAGGTTAATTCCCTCGTTGAATATTACAAAAAGTTTGATATTTTATATAACGATAAAAAAGCGGGTGAATTTTTGGAAAGTTCAAAAGAGTACTTAAGAAAAGCCGAGAAAAAGCCCGAAAAAACTCAAACATATATTAATGGTGCAATGGAAGCCTTAAATTCCGCCATAAAAAATGCAATACCGTATAATGCAAATGAATTAAAAGGGGTATGGGTTCGTCCTGTAGAAACCTCATCTGCAGATATAATAAAAACCATTGAAAGAATACAATCTGCGGGAATAACGGATATATTTTTGGAAACTTATTTTCATGGCAAAACAATATATCCCAGTGAATATATGCGTACCAACGGAGTAATCTGGCAGAGAGAAGAATTTAAAGGGTTTGACCCCTTGGAAGTTTGGATAAAAGAAGCACATAAGCGGAAAATGAAAATCCATATATGGTTTGAGACCTTTTATGCGGGGATTGAAAATCCGCAATATACGCCAAACCATGTACTTAGTGTATATCCTTTGTGGGCAAATAAAAGACTTGCCAATTATGATTCATTGTATCCCGTTCCCTCATTATCAGAGCATAACGGATACTTTTTAGATCCCGCAAACCCGCAGGTGCAAACATATCTGCTCGGGATATTGACGGAAATTATTACAAAATATAAGCCCGACGGAATAAATCTTGATTACATAAGATATCCGCAGACTGTGGATGCTTCATATTCCGGTTATACAAAATCCAACTGGGGATATACTATGTATGCCCGAAATGATTTTAAAACATTATACGGAATAGATCCTATAGATATTTCCTACGGCTGCGGCGACTGGGAATTGTGGAGTTTATACAGACAGAATAAAATTTCCGAATTCGTTAAAAAGGTTCAGAAAATTACTAAGCAGAATAATATATTATTAACTGCAGTAATCTTTCCCGATTTAAAAAAGTGTATGCAGACAAAAATGCAAAATTGGCGGGTATGGTCTTATAATAATTATATAGACGGGTTAACTCCGTTGATTTTGACGGGAGACAGAAACACCGCGGATTTACTGTTAAAAGATGTCACTAAAAATACAAGCAGTTATACAAAAATTTATCCGGGACTATTTGTAACATTTATGGGCGGGCCGTTTGAAGATTTACTTGTACAAATACATAAAACAAGAATATTTAATACCCGAGGTGCTATATTATTTGATTACGCGCATTTAACGGATGATTATATAGATGCACTTAAAACAAGAGTGTTTAATAAATCCTATGATACAAGAGATGCTAATATAAAACAGATAAAAGAGCCCGAAAAAGAATATCATCCCGAGGTAAGATATAAAGATAAAAAGAAAAAAAGAGGAAGAAAAAAGAAGAATGACCGAAATTATTTTTACTAAAATGCAAGGGCTCGGAAACGATTTTGTAATATTGGATTGGGAAGAATACAAAAAAACTCAAAAAACTCCCGATGAATTGGCAAAGAAACTTTGTGACAGAAAATTCGGAATTGGTTCTGACGGGCTTATAATAATAAATCCGAATACGGAAAAAACAGATATCGGCTGGATATTTTATAATTCTGACGGAACAATGGCGCAAATGTGCGGAAACGGAATAAGATGTTTTGCTAAATATGTTTATAATAAAGGATATATTAATAAAAAAGAATTCAGCGTAGAAACAAAGGCGGGAGTTATTATCCCTAAAATTCTTGATGACGGCAGGGTTAAAGTTAATATGAATAAACCCGTTTTAGAACCTTTGAAAATCCCCGTAAATGTTGAAAATAATCTTGATTTTAAAGTTAAAACTCAAGAGCGTGAATTTAATGCATTTGCGGTCAGTATGGGAAATCCGCACTGTGTAATAATAACGGATGAAGATACAAAAAAATCGGCACTGAAATACGGCAGAGAAATTGAAATAAATAATTTATTTCCCGAAAAAACAAATGTTGAGTTTATAAAAATACTGTCGCGTGGCAGAATAAAACTGGATGTATGGGAAAGAGGCTGCGGAATAACACTTGCCTGCGGAACGGGAGCATGCGCAAGCGTTGTTGCCTGTATATTAAAAAATTTATGTGATAAAAAAGTAACGGTTGAACTTCCGGGCGGTGAGCTTGTAATAGAGTGGGACGGAAGTTTAAATGATGTTAACCATGATGTTTATATGTCGGGTGAGGCTCAATATTCATTCAAGGGTGTAATTGATTTATATTAAAACATACGTTAATATTCATTTATGAGTATATTGGAAATAAAAAATCTTAATTTGGCATTTCACTCAAACGGCAGGGATTACCAAGCATTACATGATATAAACTTGACACTTGAAAAAGGAGAAATGCTTGCGATAGTCGGTGAATCGGGCTGCGGTAAAACGATAACCGCTATGAGCATTTTAAGACTGCTTGCACCTAATGCCAAAATTTTGTCGGGAGAGATTTTTTATAACGGGCAAAATTTGCTTTTATTAAGTGAAAAGCAAATGCAAAATATCAGAGGCAGAAAAATTTCACTTGTCCCGCAAGACCCGATGACCTCTTTAAATCCATTATATACAATAGGTTCTCAGCTTTTAGAGGTGATAGAAAAACATCAAAATTTAAAAGGTGCGGAAGCAAAAAAACGTGCTGTTGAGGTTTTAGACCAAGTTAAAATACCTAATGCGCAAGGCAGGTTAAATTCGTATCCGCATGAATTTTCGGGCGGTATGCGCCAAAGAGTTATCATCGCAATGGCAATTGCCTGCAAATCTGAAATAATTATTGCGGATGAACCGACAACGGCTTTAGATGTAACCGTTCAAGCTCAAATAATGGATTTAATAAAAGAAATTCAAAAAGATGAAGGAACATCTTTTATTTTTATTTCGCATGATTTCGGGCTTGTATATGAAGCATCAGACAAAACTGCCGTTATGTATGGCGGGCATGTTGTGGAAAACGCGGACTCTTATGAAATATTTAAAAATCCGAAACATCCTTATACTCAAGCTCTTATAAAGGCATTGCCCGACTTTAATACAAAACAGCTTGAAGCAATTGAGGGGTATCCGCCCTCTATCAAAGATTATTTTTCCGGATGTCCTTTTGAACCGAGGTGTCCGAAAAAAATGGAGATATGTAAAAACGGATTTCCTGCCGTTTGTAAAACGGAAAATTCTTCCGTTTGGTGTTACCTTTATAAATAAATTATTATAGAGTATAATATTTTTATGGATAAACAATCACCGAAACAGAATCATACTAAAAAAGGCAAGGTTAAATATTCTCTTTTAACCATAGTTCTTTTAATTTGTATAATTCAGCTCGTTTTCAGTAATGTTCAAAATATATTAAAAAATATAAATTACAGTGCAAAAATAAGAAATTTAAAAGAAAAAAGAAATGAAGAATTAAACAGAAATAAACAGCTTCATTATGAAGCGGAAAATTTTAATACCGATAAAGTATTAGAATCAATAGTAAGAAATAACTTAAAAATGGCTGATAAAGATGAAGTTTTAATAATAATAAACAAGCCTCAAAAAGAAGATAAAGAAAAAAAAGACAAAAATAAAAACCGAAAAACCGCCGAGTAAGGCGGTTTTTAAGCTCTCTGGCTACTATTTGACCGAAACAAGTCTCAAGTTAGCTCCAATATCCGTGTTTATTTCTCGGACACTTGCATACGCCATAGAACGTCTTTTTTTTGCTCCTCTTAAAAAGAATTCAACCCCCTCGGATATATTGCTTTTTGGAATATAGTATTTCTTTTGCATTAATCAATTTCCTTATTTTCACTTACAAATTAGATATCGGCATAATTAAAAAAAACTTTAGCAATTAAAAAAAAATAGTTAACAAATCGTAATGAAAAATATAAAATTTTGTGTTAAAAGATTAATGAAAAATCGGTAAAAGTCAATGAATGAAGTAAAAATAACTACAAAAGACGGAGTTAAAATTGCGGTAAACCATTATAAAAAAGAAGGCGACAGTGTAATAATTCTGGCTCCGGGGTGGTTTATGACTAAAGACAGCAAATCGTTTAAAGCTATGAGCGAGGTCTTTTTTAAGTATAGCTCAGTATTGGTTATGGATTTTCGCGGGCATGGAAAAAGCGGTGGTTTTTATACTTTTACGAGTAAAGAAGTTAATGACCTCAATGCAGTTATAGAATTTGCACAGCAAAAATATAAAAAAATATATTTAATGGGATTTTCGCTTGGTGCCGCCATTGTGTTAATAGCAGGAGCAGATAATGACAAAATAAGTAAAATAATTGCAGTGAGTGCTCCGACTTGTTTTGAAAAAATAGAAAATGAAATGTGGAGGAAAGAAGCATGGCTTCCGACTCTGCAAAAATGTGAATTAAACAGGTGGTTCTCTATTCGCCCCTCGGTAAAAATCGGTGAAAAAATAAAACCAATTGATATCGTAGAAAAAATAAAATGCCCGACTTTGTTTTTAGCGGGAGAAAAGGATCCTACGGTATACAGCTGGCATACGGAAACATTATTTAAAAAAGCGGAGTGCGCAAAAAAATATGAGCTTTTTAAAAATTGCACACATGCGGAGGATTTATTTATTCAAGACAGGGAAAAATTTGTTGAAATATGCACGGGGTGGCTGTTTAGCGAATAATTAATTTTTCATTAATATTTGAAGAAAAACAGAAAATTAATTGTATAAATTAATTATGGAAAAGTAAAAGGAGGATATTATGACAATAAGACCATTAGGTGACAAAATTGTTATCAAAGTTATTGAAGATGCCGAACAAACATCCGGCGGAATATTTATACCGGATAGTGCAAAGGAAAAATCACAAAAAGGTGAAGTAATTGCGGTAGGCGCAGGCAAAGTAAATGAAAAGGGCGACAGAGAACCTATGGATGTTAAGGTTGGGGAAGTTGTACTTTTCGCTAAATATGCAGGTACTGACGTAAAAGTAGCTGATGAAACATTAAAAATAATGTCTGTAAGCGATGTTTTAGGCGTTATTGAGAAATAGGAGATTATACAATGGCAAAAAGAATAATATTTGATGAAGAAGCACGCAAAGGCTTATTAAGAGGTATAGATGCGGTAGCTGACGCTGTAAAGGTTACATTAGGGCCAAAAGGAAGAAACGTAATATTAGAAAAGAAATTCGGTTCACCTCAAATAGTAAATGACGGTGTAACCATTGCAAAAGAAATAGAGCTTGAAGATCCGCTTGAAAATTCGGGAGCTCAATTATTAAAAGAAGTATCATCAAAAACAAATGATGTGGCAGGTGACGGAACAACAACGGCTTCGGTTTTAGCTCAAGCTATAGTTAGAGAGGGCGTAAGAAACTTAACCGCAGGTGCTAACCCTATGTGCATGAAACGCGGTATGGATAAAGCCGTTAATATTGCACTTGAAACAATAAAAAAGATGTCGCAGTCAGTTGATTCAAAAGAAAAATTAGCGCAAGTTGCAACAATTTCCGCAGGCAATAATGAAGAAATCGGTAAACTTGTTGCTGAAGCCATGGAAAAAGTTGGTCATGACGGTGTTATAACCGTTGAAGAATCTAAATCAACAGGTACTAATTTAAAAGTTGTAGAAGGTATGCAGTTTGACAAAGGCTACATTTCTCCATACTTCGTTACAGACGCGGAAAGAATGGAAGCAGTACTTGAAGATGCTTATGTATTATGTGTAAACAAAAAAATTAATTTAATAGCAGACTTAGTTCCCGTATTAGAGCAGGTTGCACGTGACGGACGTTCATTATTAATTATTGCTGAAGATGTAGAGGGCGAAGCTCTTGCAACATTAGTAGTTAATACAATGAGAAAAGTATTAAGAGCAGTTGCAGTAAAAGCTCCGGGTTTTGGCGACAGAAGAAAAGCAATGCTTGAAGATATCGCAATTTTGACGGGCGGTCAATTATTTACCGAAGAACTCGGCATTAAACTTGAAAATGTAACAGTTCAAATGCTTGGACAAGCAAAACGAGTTACCGTTACAAAAGATGATACAACTATTGTCGTAGGCGACGAAACCAAAAAAGCTATTGAAGACAGAGTTAAATTAATTAAACGTCAAATAGAAACATCCGACAGCGAATATGATAAAGAAAAATTGCAGGAAAGACTTGCAAAATTATCGGGCGGTGTTGCCGTTATAGAAGTAGGTGCAGCTTCTGAAGTTGAATTAAAAGAAAGAAAACTCAGAATAGAAGACGCACTTAACGCAACAAGAGCTGCAAAGGAAGAAGGTATTGTCCCCGGCGGCGGCGTAGCTTTAATAAGAGTTATGCAAGACCTTGAAAAATCAATTAATACCGTTAACTACACAACCGATGATGAAAAAGTAGGATTTAGAATTTTACTTGATTCATTATATATTCCGTTAAAACAAATTGCCGATAACGCAGGCGTAAAAGGTGAGGTTGTTGTTGAAACAGTTAAGAAACTCCCGACAAATGAGGGTTATGATGCAATGGCTAATCAATATACCGATATGATTAAATCGGGTATTGTAGACCCTGCAAAGGTTACAAGAAGCGCACTTCAAAATGCCGTATCTGTAGCAGGAATGTTATTAACAACGGAAGCTGCTGTTGTAGATATTCCCGAAAAGAAAGCAGCACCTGCTATGCCAGACATGTCAGGCATGGGCGGAATGGGCGGCATGATGTAGCGAAATTCCGCAGGGTGGAGCGAAGCGAACCCGAGGGAGCAGCAAGCCGACCGAGAGGAAAAAACCGAAAGGTTTATGAAGCGAGGTTGCAGGGCTTGTGCGAACAGGAATTTCAAGAGGCGAAATTCCGAACGGATGAAATAAAAAGGAGAGTCAACCGACTCTCCTTTTTATTTGATAAAATTTATTGTTTAATATTTAGTTTTCCTCTTGTTATATCATAATTCTCTCTTGTTATCCTGGAATATTTTTTCAAGTTGTAAATCCCATTACGCTAAAAAGGGGCTTGATATACGTTTTTTCATACTATTATCCGTTTATTTACTATATTGCTAAAATTATATTATAATATTAAAGATGAATTACAATTTTATAAAAGATAATTTACGTTCTTTAATAAACGGTGTGCAGATTGATATTTCGGCATTGAAACTTATAATAGGCGATAAAGATAATTCTTTTATTTTAAATCATAATATTGAAGCAATAAGTGAACTTATAAAATTTTTAAATGGAAGTGATAATATCTTTGTACTGAACGGTTTTATGGGTTCAGGTAAAACGGCTTGCGTTGACTTTATTGAAGATTTTGTTGATGAAAATGTTTTAATTTTTAATAATTCGTATCTTGAGGCTGTTAATCTTGATGATGTTTTTCTTTCCATGTTTCGGGATTTTTCAAATTATCAAAATGACAAAAAAATTAATTTGCCGAAAACAGATACAAACATTTTTTCCGATAAAATAAATGCTTACATAAAATATTGTAATTGTGCAATGCTGTTTATATTTGATTCATTTGAAATCGGTATGCAGAACAGCGAAAAACAAAAAGATATATTGAATTTTATTAACTATTTAAGTCATTTTGAAAAAGTCAAAATTATTATAAGCTCAAGGACTTTCAAAAGCTATGAGTTAATAAATTCAACAGGTGTGAGTGAATACACATTAAAAACTTTAACAAAAGAAGAAGCTGAGGAATATATAAAATCTGAAAATATAGACGGAAACAGCTACGAAATAAGTGAAGTATATAATCAATCGCGAGGATATTATATTCTTTTACAAATATCTATATTTATTATGAAATTATACGGGTTAAATGCCTCACTTGTAATGAATGAGTACAAAAAATCGGGAAAAAATTATACTGAATTTCTTATAAATAAAATACTTGAGTCTGTTTCGGGAAAGTTTATAAAACCGTTATTATTTTTAGCTTTAATAAGACATAATGTAAGCATAGATTATTTAATTATTCGTGATATAGCAAGCATTGAAGATTTGGAGTTCTTAACGCAAAAGCATATTATTACGGAAAGAAACGGTAAATATTACATAAAAGACTATATAAAAAATCAATATTTGAATACCGTAAATGACTTAGCAAAGATAAAAGCCTGTGAATATATAATAAAATTGTATGATATGGAACTTCCGTTAAAGCCGTTTGAAAGAGGCTTGTTTCTTTCAAGGCAGACGATGAGGCAGGAAATAAATTATCATCAGGAACGTATACAAAAACTTACCGATAAATTAGAAAATAGTCGAAAAAACAGAACAAATTTGAATGATTTTAATTATGTAAGTTATTCCATATCAAGCGGGTACGATGAAAATTCCGAAAAACCTGTAAAAAATAGATTTTTAAGACATTTGAGTAAAGAAAATGTGCAAAAAAGTGCCGGTTCTCTGACAAATGAAGAATATATGCTTATAAATTCAATCAATAAAGAAGATGTTTTAAGTAAAAGTATGTACGAGTTTGCAGTAGAAAAAAATAATGTACACGAGGAAGAAATAAAACCTGCGGATATTAATGAGGAAATTCCAAATAATGTAGACGATTTTATTTCAATAGCACGGAGATATGAAACCGTATACAATTTTTCAAATGCAATATTGTATTATAAACAAGCGCTGACATATCGAAATGATGAAAATTATGCGGAATTAGAGCCTCAAATATATGAAAAGTTAGCACAATGCTATAAAAAAATACAGGAAATTGATGAAGCCGTAAAAATGTATGAAAATGCATACAGAATTTATGTAAGTCATTCATCTGACAATGCAGATAAAGTATTAACCGATATGGCAAAAATGTATGTTGAAGTCTTTAAATTCGAGCAGGCAAAAGAAGTATACAACAGAATTATTAATTCTCCTATAGGAATACCAAAAGAAAAATTAATAAGAGTATATCTTGATTTAGCCGAACTTGAAAATAACAGCGGGAATATACATCAAGCATTGACATACAGTCAAAGAGCTTTAAGTGAAGCGGAAAAAATATCCGATACAAAACTTTTAAGTGAATGTTATTTTAAATTCGGATTAATATTAGATGATACAAATAATGTTGATTTTGCTGTCAGATATTATTTAAGGTGTGTGCAGACATTAAATAATCCCAAGGAAAATGTATATCTTGCCTCTGCGTATTCAAACCTGGCGGGGATATCGTATGAAAAAAATAATATAAGCGCAGCTAAAATGTATTACGAGTTATCCTTGAATGCAGACAAGGAACAGGAAAATAACGAAGGACTGTACTATTCAAGTTTAAAACTTGCGCGTATATATAAAGAAGAAAATCCGGAAAAAACACATGAATATTTGCTTAATGCTCTTAATTATGCAAAAAAATGTGATGATATAACTTATACCATATCAACATACAATGATATCGGCGATTATTATTTTGATATTGAAAATTATAAACAGTCGCTGAAGTCTTACATTATGGCAATGACGCTGGTGCCAAAATATTTAGACGATGATTTAAAACCGCAGCTGAATAAAAAAATAAGTAAAATCAAATCGGCTGTCGGAGAATTAACTTTCAAAAATTTAATAGATGAAATAAAGAAGAAAAATTAATGTATAAAAAACTTGAAAGACTTAATATAAAACTTTCCGAAAAAGACTTAAAGACCTTAGAAAAATACATTTATCTTTTTAAAAACTGCAATGAAAAAATTAATCTTGTAAGCAAAAAAGATGCAAATAATCTTTTTGAAAAACATATTTATGATTCTCTGGCGATAAATCTATTTATAAAAGACAAAAATATTAAGTCACTGTTGGATATAGGTACGGGCGGCGGTTTCCCCGCTTTGCCAATTGCCGTTTGTTTTCCTGATATAAAAGTAGAAGCAGTGGATTCAATAAAAAAGAAAATAAATTGCATTGACGGCATTTCAAAAGAATTAAATCTTAAAAATATATGTGCATATTCTTCAAGGATAGAGGATTTGCCCGAGAAAATGAAAAATTCATTTGATATTGTTACTTCAAGAGCCTTGGCTGAACTTAGAATGCTGCTTGAATATGCAATTCCTTTCGTTAAAACTGGCGGGTATTTTATCGCATATAAATCAATAAAAGCGCAGGAAGAATTAAATAAGGCTCAAAATGCGCTAAAATTGTTGAATGCAAAACTTATTGATAAAATAGAATATAATCTTCCCGTTGAAGAAAATCCCAAAAGAGTGCTGCTTGTATTTAAAAAACTTAAACCCTCAGATAGTATTTATCCTCGTAAAAACGGAATAATTAAAAAAAATCCTTTATAAAATATTCCTAAATTCATTAATGATTTGAGTTTTGTTTATATTATCAAGATTTTTGATACAGCCTAATATTTCAATATCAGTGTACATTTTCAGTTCTTTGATGAAATTATTTGCAGCTAAATCGGTTGAATTTTCGGGAATTTTGTTAATGATAATCCCTTTTATCTCAATTCCGTTAGTTTTTGCATAGTGAATTGTTAACAGCGTATGATTTAATCTGCCTAAAAATGGAACGGTAACAATAATTATCGGGATATTTAAAGCCTTAATTAAATCCGCACATAGCATTTCATCCGTTGCCGGTGCTAAAATTCCGCCAGCACCCTCTACAAAAGTAATATCATTTAAAGCCGAAAAATCTTTAAAATCTGATTTTATTTTATTAATGTTAATTTTAATCCCTGCAAGCCTTGCCGCAAGTGCGGGAGATACTTCTCCCTCAAGAAGATAAGAACATTTTGTATTTATAGTTTTTGATAATGATTTTACCGCTTCTAAATCGGGGGCTAAAAATTCATTTCCCTGTTTGATTGCACCCGATTGCAAGGGCTTGTATACTCCGGCTTTTTTGCCTTTTGCTTCCTGCGCTAAAGCTAATCCTTTTGTTACAAAGGTTTTACCAATATCAGTATCAATCCCCGTTATAAAATATTCCATTTTTATTCCTCGTTTGGCAGGACTTTATTTAGTGCTTTGTATGCAATGTCTGTCAATTTTTCGATTTCTTTTTCCGTTATTATGTAAGGAGTTATAAAATATATGCAATTCCACATAGGACGAAGTATTGCACCTAATTTTAACCCCTCATGATAAATTTTCTTACCTATACCGTCCTCGTAACTGAACGGCTCTTTTGTTTTTTTATCTTTTACAAGCTCTATTGCGCATATCATGCCTGTCTGGCGCACATCGCCTACGTTTTTATGAGTTTTAAATTTTTCAAGTTCTTTAGAAAATTTAGCGATTTTAGGTTTTAAATATTCTTCAATATTCATTTCTTCAAGAATTTTAAGGTTTTCATAAGCAACGGCAAGCGCTAAAGGATATGCTGTGTAGCTGTGTCCGTGGTAGAAAGTTTTATAACCGTCAATGTCATCATCATAAAAAGTGTTATATATTTCATCTGTGGTTACTGTTACGGATAAAGGCATATAACCTGCCGTTATACCTTTTGCAGCACAGATAATATCGGGGACAATGCCGGCATGTTCATAAGCAAATAGTTTGCCCGTTCTGTAAAATCCCATTGCAACTTCATCGTCAATTAAAAGAATATTGTACTTTTCACATAAATGCTTGAGTTTTGTTATATATTTGGGCGGATACATAATCATCCCGCCTGCCGCTTGAACCAACGGTTCTATGATAACTCCCGCAATGTTTTGAGATTCTTCTTTTAAAATATTTTCAACACTTTCAAGGCATTCGCACTCGCATGTTTCTTTATTGCAGCCCATAGGACATCGGTAACAATAAGGGCTTATTGCTTGTCTTATTTCAAATAATAAGGGTTTATATAGTTTATGATACATATCAACTCCGCCGACGGAAACTGCACCTAAAGTATCTCCGTGGTACGAGTTTTTAAGCGCAATAAATTTTCGTTTTTCACTGTGCCCTTTTAATACCTGATATTGATATGCCATTTTTAAAGCAACTTCAACGGCAGTCGAACCGTTGTCGGAGAAAAATACATGCTTTAAATTATTGTTTAGCATTTTAACAAGTTTTTTTGAAAATTTAACGGCATTTTCATGAGTAAATCCTGCAAAAATAACGTGTTCTATTTTTTTGGCCTGCTTGTAAATAACTCTGTTAAGCCGCTTGTTAGAATGCCCCAAAGTATTAACCCACCAGGAAGCAACGGCATCTATATATTTATTGCCGTCAGAGTCTATTAAATATATTCCTCTGCCTTTTTGAATAACAATCGGCTTATTATCGGGATTTTCGAGTGATTTCATTTGCGTGAAAGGGCGCCAGATGTACTTTAAATCATCTTCTATTAATTGTTTTGTATTCATTTATAGTCCTCATATTTTAATAATTATTTAAAACTTCCGTAACTTTTTTTATCTCACTTTCAGTCATAACCGGTGACATCGGTATACTTATTATTGTATTGTGGATTTCTTCGGTTACGGGTAAATTCAAATTGCTGAATTCTTTATATGCTTCTTGTTTATGAGGAGCTGTAGGATAGTGGATGTTTGTTTGAATACCGTTGTTTTCAAGATATTCTTGTAATAATTTACGATTTTTTGTTCTTATCGGAAATACGTGCCAAACATGTGCTTTTTCATCGTATGTTTCAGGCAGAATTATTTTAGGATTTTTAATGTTTTCACAGTAAAATTTAGCTATTTTTCTGCGTTTTTCATTATCTTCATCAAGATATTTAAGTTTAACATCTAAAATACCTGCTTGTATTTCATCCAACCTTGAATTAACACCTTTAAAAATGTGATGATATTTATAATCCGAACCGTAATTGGCAATGGCTCTGACTCTTTTTGCAAGTTCGTCATCATTTGTTGTAACACAGCCGCCGTCACCCATACATCCGAGATTTTTCCCGGGATAAAAAGAAAATCCGCTTGCATCACCCAAACTGCCTGTTCTTTTACCGTCGTACATTGCTCCATGAGCCTGCGCGGAATCTTCTATTACTTTTAAATTATATTTTTTTGCGATTTTAAGTATTTTTTCCATTTGAACAGCTTGTCCGTACAGGTGAACAATTAGTATTGCTTTTGTTTTATCTGTTATTTTTTCTTCTATTAAATCGGGATTAATATTGTAAGTTTTAATATCGGGTTCAACTAAAACGGGAGTGCAATTGTTCTCTGAAATTGCCAGTATAGAAGCTATATAAGTGTTAGCGGGAACTATAATTTCATCGCCTGCCCCAAATCCGTAACCTCTTATAATAAGATTTAAAGCATCAAGCCCGTTTGCACAGCTTATACAGTGTTTTACTCCGCAATAATTTGCGAAATTTTGTTCGAATATTTTGTTTTGTTCCCCTAATATATACCGGCCCGAATTTAAAACATTTTTTATTCTCTCGTCAATTTCTTTTCTGTATCTTTCATTTATTTTATATAAATCCAAAAACTTAATCATATTTTCCCCAACCCTTATAAATTTTAAGCGGTAAACTGTTATTTCAAACTTTTCTTAAATTCACCGTAATTTCTGATATATTCTTTTTCATTGTAATAATCGGAAGCCAAAACCATTAATTTACAACCGTAGGAAAAGTTTTTCATAACTCTCCACATATTTTTTCCGATATATAAGCCCTTGTCGGGACGGTTTAGTGTAACAGTTTCCGTTCTTTCCCCGTCATCCAAAACGAAGTCGCAAGCCCCGTCCATTGCAACAACAATTTGTTCCATATCTTTGTGAGAATGAAATCCTCTTTCCTGTTCGGGGAGTGTATCAAATATCCAATAAACACGTTTTATTTCAAACGGGATATCTTTTAAACTTTCTAAAACTGCTAATTTACCTCTTTCATCGCCGTGAACTTTGATATTAATTAATTTATAATTCATTTAGTAATCCTTATTTTACGATGAAATGGAGTATAAAGAACGCGCCCTGAGGGATTCGAACCCCCGACCTTTTGGTTCGTAGCCAAACGCTCTATCCGGCTGGGCTAAGGGCGCATTTTTTTTATTTTAACCCTTTTACCTTGCCGCTTGGATAGAGCGTTTTAATCTCTATTTTGTTGAGTTTTACTTCGTAAAAGACTCAACGGCAGCCGGGCTAAGGGCGCATTTTCTTCTATATTACTACATAATTTTATATTATCAAGAAGAATTTTGCGCAAAAAAAAAGCTGCTTTGCAGCTAATACTTAATAATCTTGGGAGGAGATTTGGGGATTTGTTACAATTATAATAATTCAGTTTGACTAAAATGTTTACATTTTTTATTAAAATTTTAATAAAAATTTACAATATATTGATTTTATTTTAAGTTCACAAACTGGAAAATTTAATTTGTTTTTTTTACAATCATGGAGGAAGGTGAGAGCATGATTAACGGTTTAATAATTTTTATACTTGCGCTTTGTTTTTTATATACGGCAATTTTTACAGTTTATTTTGCCGTTATTGTTGCTTCTAATTTTATTGGCAATAAGAAAAAAAAATATGAGCAGAATGTTAATTCTTATAAAAATTTAATAGTAATTATATATTCTCACAACAATGAAAAAACAATTGTTAACTTACTGGAACAATTAAATAAACAAAATTATCCGAGAGCAAATTATCAAATACATATTATATTGGATACCTGCACGGATGATTCATCAAATAAACTTGAATTTGTAGGCGGAGCTAAACTTTGGCGCTTGACGGATGATACTCCTTTAGGCAGGGATAAAGCAATATCGTGGCTTCTTGAAAATATTTTATCCTTTAAAAATGTAGACGGTTATGTATTTTTAAATGCAGACAGAAACGTAAAAAGCGATTTTCTGATGAATGTAAACAATGCTTTGCATAAGAATAAAGTAATTGTAGGCTCAACGCAGATAATTCCCGAAGACGCTCAATTTAGTGATAATGTTTGGTTAAATGTTAACGAATATAATACGAATATTATGAAATCGGGACGTTCTAAACTGGGTTTGGCTGTTCCTATTGATTCGGATTGTACGGCTATAAGCCAGGAAGTACTTGAAAAATTAAAATGTATTGATTTCAAAGACGCAAATTCGGAGTTAAAATATTCCTTTTTACTTGTAAAGGTAAATTATATTCCGGCATTTGCTCCGGAGGTAAAAACTTTTGTTTCTTCTAAAGATTATGTATTAAGAAGACCTACATTCGCTTTTAAAATGTCACTTTTTGCACATTGTTTTAATTTTAAATCATGTTCAAATTTTAAATTTTCGGAATTTTTATTTTCGTTATTCAAGCCCAATCCTATAGTTTTAATTGTTATATTGCTTATATTAATGACATATTCATTCCATTATTACTTCTTATTTGATTTCCCGTGGAATGTATTTTTAGCTGTAGTTTTAGCTGTATCTTTCGGTTTATCTATATATAAATCTCAGTTATATGCAAAACCATTAATGTATCTTGCTTTATGTCCGTTTTATACATTAGGAGATTTATTAAGTGAAAATAAATTTATTAAGTCCATAGTGTCAAATGTCAGACAAAAACAAAATAGAGAAATAGAAAGAATAACCGTTCCCGTGAATGTAACAAACGGAAGAAGTGTTTTTCCGTGCAGATTAGAATTAATTTCTGAGGACGGATTTAAGAAAGCAATATTCAGATATAAAAATAAAAAGCAATCAACTCAGCAAAGTTATGTAAGAATGTGTGATGCGGTAAAAAATATATCTGATATTCTTGCGCAGCACGGATTTAGGATTAAAATATGTCAATCCTGCGCATATTTTTCACCTAAAATTGACGGAACTAATAATATGATTAAAGGTTACTGTAATAAAATAGCGGTTGACGACGCAAACTGCACTGAAGTACCTGAAACTATATTGTGGGGTACTTGTGAAAATTTTATTCCCGAAGAAGTTAACAAAGTAATTGATATATCAAATTATATTAAAAATAAATAATGTTAAATTTTCTTAACAAATTTTCTCTAAATACTAAAGTAATTAATAAAAATGCCGATATTAAATAGTGTATAATGAAAAATTTGGAGAAATTGAATGGGATTATCATCCTCGCAAGCCAGATTATTAATGTTGACATCACGTATTAGTGACATTGAATATCAAGAAGTAATGATATCACAACGTCAGCAGGAGCTTGCCATGGATTCGGAAAAGGCAGCTCAGAAGTACAATGAGGCAATGAACAATTATAAACTACAGGTTAAAGTTACTGATGAAAGTACTTCAAAAGGATATAGAACCGAAGATTTAACCTATGAAAATATGATTTCAATGGGTTATCTTGCCATGAGTTCAAATAATCAGATATATTTAAAAAAAGACAAGGACGGAAACTGGATTATTCCAAAAGATATAGACGGTAATGATTTAATATCTATTGATGAATCAGGCAAAGCAACTATCAATGGTAAAGAATATGAAATTATTGACGGTACTAAATATTTGGAAAATTCTAAAGTTATTCAAAATCTTATATTAAACGGACAGATGAATATAATTAATACAAAAGGTGAAAAAGGCCCGCTTTCTGTAGATTCTATTATGTCTGATACAGAGATAGAATCCGTACTTGATACATCTGATGATGCTGAAGCCCAAAGTGAATATGAATATGAAACCGCTTGTATTTCAAGAAAACAAAATCAGTTGGATTTGGAGTTAGACCAATTGGAAACTCAGCATACCGCTTTATTGAAAGAACTTGAATCTGTGGATAAACTTATCGATAATAATGTTGACAGGACATTTGACATCTTTTCTGACGGCTAAGAATAATTGTTAAAAAATATTAATATCATGCAAAAAAGAGGCAAATAATTTTTTTTATTTGCTTTTTTAATGCTAATGTAAAAGGTAAAGGTGTTCTATGGCTAACGGAATAAACGGTAATTTTCAACAATACATGTCTTCGGGTACTGGAATTGAAAAAACGGCGGTACAGGAAAAGTTAGAAAAATCAAAGCAGGTTGTATCGGATAATGTGGAAAGTAATTCTGTAAGTCAAGTTGTAAGCGGGGCTGCTAAATCGGAAAATATGAGAGATACTTTTATGCTTCTACCTGCTGTTTATTTTTCCAATAAATTAATTGATGTCGCAATGGAAAGTCAAGGTAAAAAAGGGCTTTTTAATATAGTTGCTTCAGTCGGTGATAAAATTTCAAAAATATTCAAATTGGATAAATTAATTAATCCCCAAAACAGCGGTAAATTTGCAAATTTTGTTAAGAATAACAGATTTACAAAATATTTTACCGACGCATATAAAGCAGTACCAAAAAGCAGTTTGGCAAGAACACAAACATTAGTTGAAAAATATGCGGGTAGTGCTGCCGGCGAAATAAAAAAATTAAAAGATGTAATACCCGATTTAAGTAAATATTTTAACAGCGAAACATTGTCGCATTTTGGTTTAGCGGAAGCTCAAAGCGGGGCTAAAACGGTATTCAGCCGTGAAATGGCTGATGATTTGGCTAAAGGTATCGGCAAACTTGTTGAAGAAAACAAAGATAAAATATCCGGCTCTAAATTGTTAGGAATAAAAAATAAAATTAATGCATCAAATATGAGAACGGGAAATACCGCACTCGGTCAGTTTTTTGCTAAGGGTACACTTAAAACAAAAGATTTAATCACATACGGCGGTGATTTATTGGGGCTTTATTTTGCTGCAAGTGCGTTTTCGCAAGCGCATAAGGCTTCTAAAGAAGCACCGAAAGGCGAAAAATTAAGTACATTTATGCATGTTTTATCAGAACAATATATCGGACTGTTATTATTACAGCCGTGTACAAGTTTATTGTATAAAATAGGCGGTAACAAATACAGAGGAATGACCCCGGAAGCAAGAGAAGCATTAAAAGAATTGGTAAAAAATACTAATGCAAATACCGCATTAACAAAAGAGGGACTTCAAATTGCTAAAATGCAAAGAAATCTGCTTGTTAAAGGTGTTGATAAAGATAAAGTAGCAGAACTTGCAGGTAAAGGTTTAAGTGAAGCTAAGAATTTAGCTAAATCATTGAAACATGAAGGAGCTAAATTAAAGTTCTGGGAACGTCCGTTAAAGTTTATGGGTAAAGTTTTAGATACCGGCTTAGATAAAATGAAAATAACTAAGTTTATTAATATCGGTAAATTAAAAATAAAATTACCTAAAGTTACATTGGGCGGTTTTCTAGGCGGGTTTGCACGTTTAATGATTATTATGATGGTGCTTCAGCCGATATTGCAAAAACCCGTTACAAAGTTATTCCATAAAATATTCGGTGAACCTAAGGCATATTTGGAAAAACAAAAAAAGAATGAGAAAAAATCCGCACCTGCTTCTAATACCCCTAATTCACAAACGGAACAACCCGATGCCCAAACAGTAAATCCGCAAGAAACAAATTTATTAAAAATATTTAGTCAAAATCAACAATCCCAAGGAAATAGTCCTGTTCCTGCTCAGCAATCTGACGCGGCATTGACTCCCGCGGAAAAAGAAAGTGAACTTCCCGCTTTAAATTTGTTTAAAAAAGATAAAACCGATGATGAACCTTATATTCCATCTGTAGAAGTTCAATTTGCACCCGAAGACACCTCAGAAGATGAAGCCAGAGCTGAAGCAATGATTAAAAGAGCCGATAAACTCTTAGGCAGGGCTTCCAAAATTATGAACTCTTAAAATATGGTTTTATAAGGTAAGAAGTGATAAAATCCTGTTATGTTAATTCATTATATAGCAGGTTATCTTGAATATCTTGAAATTGAACGGGGATTGGCAAAAAATACCGTTCTTGCCTACCGCTCCGATTTATATTCACTTTCGGAATTTCTGGTTAAAACGGGATTGAAAAATATTTCGGATATTTCAAGACTTCATCTTAATATGTATATAAAAAATTTATATGATAAAAAGTATACTCCCGTTAGTATTACCCGTGAAATAGCTTCAATTAAAGGATTTTTCAAGTGGCTGAGCATTAATGAAATAATTAAGCATAATCCCGCACTTGCAATAGAACAGCCGAAACTCCCCAAAAGACTGCCTAAGGTTCTTTCAATGAAAGAAATAAATGAATTGCTTGACAGCTCGTTAACAAAACTGCAAAAAGCGGTTCTTGAGCTGTTATATGCTGCAGGGTTAAGGGTTTCCGAGCTTTCAAATATTCAACTGAATAATATTGATTTAAACGCAAAATACATACGTGTTTTAGGCAAAGGCTCAAAAGAAAGGATTGTACCTATCGGAAAAAAGGCTTGTCTTGCTTTAAAAGATTACTATGAAGAAAGAAATTTTTTAATAAAAAAATATAATCTTAAAACAAAGTATTGTTTTATAAAAGAAAACGGGAAAAAGTTAAACAGGCAGGATGTATATGTATTTATAAACTCACTGGGTGAAAAAATAGATAAAGATATCTCCCCCCATACAATCAGACATTCTTTTGCAACTCATCTGCTTGAGAACGGTGCCGATTTAAGAGTTGTACAGGAACTTTTAGGTCATAGCGATGTATCGACAACTCAGCTTTATACTCACATTAGTAAAAAAAGATTAAAGGATATTTATTTTTCTATAAATAAATAGCAAATTTTTTTTTTACATTATTTTAAGTTAGTGAAAGATTATAATAAGGTAAATATGCGAGTATCTGCAATTAATAATACATCAATAAATTTCCAAGGATTATGGAGAAAATCATCTCAAAAAACGGATTTTGATAAGGTCATGCAAATAATAAGGACCGAAGAAACCTATTATTATCATCCGTTTTCAAATGAAACACAAGAAGATATCAAAAATGTAGTTTCAACAAACTCATCTGCCGATATTGATGAACAAAGCGGTAATCCAAAATATATAATTCATGACTGCAAAGTATGTTCTACTTTACCGATAGAAGAAAAAGATTTTATTCAATATTCACAGAGCAGTCAAACAACCAGATTAAATAAATTAATAAAAAGAGTACACAAGATTGTACAGGGCAAATACGTTAATCCCGATTTAAACAATCAACAATCTGCCGTTAATGAAGAAATCTCAAAGCGTTTTAAGGCTACTGCATAACTATAGCAGTATTGCAGCCATACAAGCAGAAATGTAAGAGGTTAGTGTACCTCCGATTAGTGCTCTAATTCCCATTCTGGCAAGATTTTTTCTTTGGTTTGGTGCAATTTCGCCTATACCTGATATTTGTATTGCAACAGATGTAAAATTTGCAAAGCCTGACAAGGCAAATGTTGTTATTATAAAACTTTTTTCCGATATTAAATGTCGTACAACCGTTAAATCGGTAAAGGCAATAGCTTCGTTTAATACAAATTTTGTACCTAATAATGCGCCTACAGTGGACGCTTCATGTAAGGGAATTCCTATTAATATTGCAAAAATCGAGAATATTTTGCCGAAAATCATTTTTATTGAAAGATGTTCTATATCCATTCCTATAAACGATAAATTTATATGCAGAGTATTATGAGCAAAAGCACCAAATTTACCTAAAAAGAAGTCAATCAGAGCGATTAAAGCAATAAGTGCAATTAGCATTGCAATTACATTTAATCCGACTTTCATGCCGTCAGACGCACCTTTTGATATTGCGTCTAAAACATTTACATCAGTTCTTCTTTTTCTAATTTTAAAATCGTTTTTTGTTTGAGGCTCAAGAGTTTCGGGGTATATTATTTTTGATACCACAAGTGCTCCCGGTGCTGCCATTATACATGCTGCAAGCATATATTGAGGCGGTATCCCTATTCCCGCATATACTGCGATTAATCCGCCCGACAGGCATGCCATTGAACCTGTCATTGACGCTAATATTTCACTTCTTGTTAAATTCGGCAGATAAGGTTTTATCATTATTTGTGCTACAACCTGCCCTACAAAAGAACTTGCTACATTAGACAGTGCTTCAGCGCCCGATACATCCATTAATTTATTTACTATTCTGCCGAAAAATGCTACTACTCTTTGCATTATTCCGTAATAATACAATATATTCACAAGTATCATCATAAATATAAGCGCGGGAATTAACTTCATTGCAAACATAAACGCTTTATCCCCGAATATTTCTCTTAATATTTCGGGGCTGTTTGATAGCGGGCCAAAGACAAAATCTGCTCCCTCGTTGGCAAATTCAAGTATTTTTTCAACAAATCTGCCTATATATTCAAACATTAATTTGCCCGGTTCAAATTTTAATATAAATACCGCAAGCAGGAATTGCAATATTAATCCTACTATTATTGTTTTATAGTTTATTGCCTTTTTATTGTTAGACATAAAATAAGCAATTAATAACATTGCTATAATTCCGAGTATTCCAAATAAAATATTCATATAAAAATCCTTACTTTCAGTATTTTAATCATACTATAAATTTGAATTTCTATAAAATGTTAACCCGTTATTCAATATAAAAAATTAACATTGCATTGTAAAATTACGGTATGAAAAAAATTATAATATTGTTTCTTTTAATGATTTTATGTTTTCCTGCATTTTGCTCGGAAAATAATTCCGAAATCCAATTTATTTATATAAACGGATCCAATAATAACGATAAAAAAATGAAGAAATGGTTTTATGACGGGATGAATAAAATGCATAAAAATATGCTCAGTGCATTTAATAATTCCAAATTCATTCATACAGTACTTTTGGAAAACGATAAATATAAAATATCATACTTTCCGGAAGCATTTTTCTGGGGTGATAAAAGTAATGCTCAAATAAGAGCAGTAGACGCTGATTTAAAAACAACAAAGGTCTTTTCTCCAAAGATTGCTCAGAAAGTAAGAGCAATGTTAGCATATTACGTCCATGACGCAATTTGGGTTTCTCATTATCGAAATATGCACCCGATTGTTGATTATTTACATAAGCAGGTTATAAAAAATTATAAGCAGGGAAAGCCTGTTATTTTGCTTGGCTACAGTGCAGGCGCTTTTATTTCTTATGAGTATCTTTTTACTAAACTGCCCT
>CANPYB010000009.1 GCA_947587605.1 Candidatus Gastranaerophilales bacterium | reverse complement strand
TTCTTCAAAACTATCAAAATGAATTAAAATCACAAGCGGAAATATTTTTATCCGAGATAGAAAAAAAAGTTTCCAAAGAGGCGATTGATAAATTTTATGAAATGGTAAGACCAAAAGTTTGCAACCGCTGGTATGATAAAGACCCTGTCATTTCAAGAACCGTTGAACTTTTAAGGGTTGTGCCTCCCGATGTTCAAAAAGCTACAGCTCAGAGCTTTTTAAAAGCGCTTGAAGATATGGGTGTTTATAAAAAGGTTTAATCTCGCTAATCAAGCACTTGATTTGTTACTATGTTTACTCTTATGGGTTTAAGCAGTTTTATATAAATTATCTGTCCGTCTTTAACTTTAAAATTTCTTCCTTTTACAACAGTTTTAACGGCTTTTTTCAATTTATTTGCTTCAATATTGGTGGTTTCACATTCTGCATAGCCTAATATTCGCGTTAATAAATTTTTATTGTTTGCTGCGGAAAGTTCAAAAATTAATTCTCCGTTTCTTAAGAAATACTTGCTTTGTGTTGTATCAAGTATTTTTCCTATTAAGATAATATCTTTTGATAAAAGAAGATGATGTTCCTCATCCACTATATTGTTAGCAAATCGAGCTTGAAACATCTCTCCGGGATATGACTCGTTAGAGCTTATCTGCCCCGAAATCATAACCGGAAGTACGCTTTTTGCAGGTATTGTGGCTACATCTTCATCATATAAAACATTTTCAATGGTAATACCCTCTGCTATTTTAGGACTTTTTTCTTCTTTAATTTTTTCAGCGGTATAACCATCCGTAGTTCGTTTTAAATTAGCCATAAATACGGCAAGCTGAGCCCTTGTAACATATTTATCATAATCAAGATAGTTTTCTCTTGGCGGTTCTTTTGCTATAACATTTAAAACTTCAGCTTTGCCTGCAGTTACTTTAAACCAATCGGGTATATCGTCAAAATCGGTATAAGCATTTTGAAGCGCTGTTATTGCTTCTTGTTTTGTTATATCTTCGGATTTTAATATATTTACAAGAAATGTTATTATTTCACTTCTTGTAACATAATCTTCGGGGTAAAAATGTGAATTGTCTGCGGGCTTTATGATGTCTAAATTAACGGCGCGTATAATATATTTCCAAGCCCAGTGGTTTGCATCTGCATCATCAAAGGAATACATAGTTTCTATCGGGATTTCTTCTTGATTTAATACTTTTATTACGGCAGCGGCATATTCTGCACGTGTTGCATACTTTTCAGGTTCAAACTTATGATTAGGGTAGCCGATTATTAAATTATTATCCGTAAGGTTTTCTATATCCATATATGCCCAAAAACCCGGCTTTAAATCATAATAATCCATTGCATGCGAGGCATTTACGTATGATAAAAATAAAAATATTAAAATAATTAACTTTTTCATACTAATATTTTTATTCTTTTTTATCATCTTTTTCTATTTTTTTAACAATTGAAGATTTTATTTTTTCATCATAATCTTCATCATCCATTAAAATATTTTTACGTTTATTCTTTAAAAGAGAAACAACATTTAGGAGAGCAAGCGAATTAAGCGAAGCGCGAAGTTGCATGCTTCTGTCTTCAAATGGTTCATTTTGCTGATTTTGATTTTCACCATCAGTCATGAAATATTCTGTACCTTGACTTGCACGGTCATCCGAAGTTTTTGCCGCAGTACCCGAAATATCTCCGCTTTTGAAGTTGATTCCGCCGCCAATTCCCAGAATTCCGGCAGACCTGTTGTCAACCACTTACTTCTCTCCTTTTACTTTCGTTTTGATATTATATATCAAAATTGAGTTTTATACAACTCAACATTACTATAAAACTTGAACTAAAAATTTTTTGCGAAAGCTGATAAAATTTTTAACTTAATTTAACATTTATACAATCTCTTTAAATATTTGAGGAATATTTTTATTTTGGGAAATAACATAATCTATCCCCGAACGTTCCTCAAGTTCTTGTTGTTTTTTTGCCGCCTCTACTTTCTTTTCCGTAACGGAGCGGTTGTATTTAGGCAGTAATATTCCGAGCATTACTATTGAGAATGCTATATCAGCTATGCGGCATATGTTCCTTAAATTGCGAACTTTAGTTCCTGCGACTTCTTGAGCTGTTTTTAATTCCGTATTTTTTATCCAATTTCCGAATTGTTTTGCCCTATATTTTACCATTTCGCCAAGTGATGAAGTTAATGGTTTTTCTATTACTTTGCTTCTGTTTAAAAGAACAACATTTTCACCTGTAAGATTTTTACCTGCTCTTGTTTTAGACAGTGCTTCAATTGCAGAAGCAACTCCTTTTTTAACATAATCCCCGAGGAAGTATAACCCCGAGAAGCTGGCTATATCCCGAACAGTTGTTTCTCTTAATTCATTTTCATCCTCCGCACCGAGCATTCTGCTTGCAAAAGTTGAAGCTGCTATCCAGCGGCATTGGTCTAATGTCGGGAATATGTTTGAAAACTGGAACATGCCAAGTGACGGTTTTTTCATCATGGATAATGCTGCTAAACCGTACATCCCCGCAGCCGAGGCAAGTTTTTTTGCAAAGAACTTCTTTTTCTGCTTTTCATCCATTTTTTGAGTGGTGTCTTTTTTACCGAAATCTTTATATATAGGAGCACCCTCAGCTTTAAATTGTTTTCTTGTTATAGCACGGTTTATGGTTTGAACGCTTACTGCTATTCCTATTACCAGCGCCATACCTATTAAACTTTTTTTATTTACAAATTTTGTTAATGATTTAGCATAATTTTCTATAGGTACATTATTTTTTTCGGCATTGGAAAATCTTGCACCCATGTCTGTTATATCTCTTAAAGTTTCTTCCAAATTTGCCTGCGGCTTGCCGTTAAATTTTAAAATATTTTCAGCTTTTGTAATATTGGCAAGTTTTGCTTTTGCGCTTTTTAACAGAGTTTTTCTTTCTCTGCCGGTTTTGCCTACAGCTTGAACAATATTTTCAGCAGCCTCTTTAAATTCGGGCGTTTCTGCTTTATCGGCATATTTAATCCAGCTTGTTCCGTCTAATCCTTCTATTGCTTCAAGTGATTTTTTTACAAACTCTTTTGTTTTTCCCTCGCTGCTTTGTTCGGGGAGTTTTGTATATATTTCTTTCAGTCTGTCTATAACTGCTCCGTTTGACCATGACTGCGCAGGATTTGTTCCTTTTAATTCTTTTGATTTAGGCAAAACCAATGCCAAGGCTTTTACAAGCAGTCCGGGCATTAAACAGTTTACAAATAATCCCGAAAATTCTCGGCGGCATGTTTCAAATGCAGCTGCCAATCCTGTTTTTAAATCTACAAGTGTCCTTGGTATATTTGTTGATACCGTATCTACAAATGATACTTGTATCATTGCGTTTTTATCCAATACACTAAACGCTTTATCTATTGCGTTAAATATTCCGTCAGATATCCCCCCTTTAAAACTTTCATTTCGGGATGTTTTTTTGACAGGTGGTTGTTTTTGTATGTTATTTCTTATATATCCGCTCGGACTTGTTACTTTCAATTTTTATGCCTTTTTGCATTCCGCCATTTGCAATAATATCAATTTAATAAATAAAAACAAATTTTTTTGCGTTTGATTTTTCTTTTTTTACAAAAGGTGTTATAAAAAAATTGACTTTTTTGTAATTTTTTTAGTGCAATTTCGATAAAATCATATACTTTTTTTTAAAAAAAGCGGATTTTAAGTTCAAAATGCAAAATTTTTATATTGAAAAATTCAAATTTACAATTATTAATTTTAAGTATCAAAAAATACTATTTTAGGTTTTTATATAATTATTGAGGCTTACATGATTATAAGTAAGGTACAAAGTTTTAATTTATTAAATCGCAGCAGGCAGATACCTGTCAATCCTGCACATGCACAAAACTTGAAACATTCTCAATTCTCAAATGAAATTTCAAATGTATATTATTATCCGATAAATTTTAAATCGGAACCGAGAACATACTCCAGTGATAATAAAAAATTACAGTCAAAAACATACGATTTTAAAATTTGCCGAATACCCGATGTGCCTTGTCCGGCATGCGGTAAAAAAATTATGACTAAATCTCAATTTGATAAATTTGCTTATGACTTAGCTAATACACAGCCGGATGATTTTCTGGATTTTCTCGGAAACTATACCGAATATATGCGTCCTGTTGAAGAATCCGTTTATTATGAACTTAAGGCTCTATCAGCAAAAATGGCGGCTCAAGGTAAAACTGTTTCATCAGCGAAATTGGCAAGTAAAGGTGAAAATGCTTTATCTGCAAAAATGGAGGCTCCAAGTGAAGATTTTAAAGATTTAAGAACTTTAGTTGTTAAACTTAGGGATGAAAAACTCACTATTTTACAGAAAACTCAAAGACGCATTTTAAAGAAAATGATTGCACTTGCAAAAACACTTCCCGCAAACGAACAAGCTACTCTTATGGCGAAGATTAACAGTGTTAAAGAAATCATGAACCAAAAATTAAATTCTCCGTTCAGACGAAAAATATTAATTGAGGATATTAAACAAATAAAAATATCTAATCCTAAAAAATATAACAGACTGCAAAATTTGGCAAGAAGTTTTCCTACTTCAACTGATATGAATTCCGCTTGGATTGTTAAATATTCGGGTAAGGATAAACATGGTGAAGATTGGACTTCTTATGATATAGCATTACGATTGCTGCAAGTTTCTACGGCAAGCACTGACCATATTCTTGCTTATGATATAGAAAATAATCATGATGATATTTCTAATTATTTTTCCATGCATTCGGGCTGCAACAACGTTAAGGCCAATAAACCTTTTATGCAATGGTTTAATGAAGATAAAGAAGGCAGGCTAAAATATTTAAAAGATTATTTTAATTTTTGTGATGAACTAATTAAGACAAAACGAATAAAAAGGAGAAAATACAGACAATATGTTGCAGCTGCAACGCAGACAATTTGCGATATTACTCAAGGTCAAGTTGATTTAAGACCCTCTCTTGAACAAGAGTTTATGCAATAGTATCATATTGTCTGAGTGATTGGCTTGCAGCCTTGCTTTTTGTTAAAAAAGAAGTTTTTTGCTTAGGCGGATGATTTGGTGAGGTTTTAGCAATATCAAGGTCGCGAAGTGTGTATATTTCTTCTACCCGTTCATTTAATTTGCGCGGAGAACTTTTATACAATCCTGCAGCATAATCCATTTCGGGGTCTTTTACGCCTTTTGAATTTTTTATCCAGAATTTTGCCGCTAACGCATAAGCATCTTGTTCTTCACGTACGGAAGTGTATGCGTCTTTATCTTTTGCGTGTACGCTTTCGTGTACAAGGTACGCTGCTATTACTTGTGGAGCGGCATACATGTATTGAGCAGATACGGTTATTCCTTTTTTATTATTTTCATATTGTGCTATATTTGCTGTTCCGCCCATTGAAGCGGTTTGCCCGAATCTTATTTCCACATTAGCCAAGTCTTTCATATATTCATTGCCGAGGTATGATGTCGCCAGTTCAAGTGCTGTTCTTAAATTATTTCCGGCATATTCCGATTTTTCTCTTCTTGCTTTTTCGGGCGAATACAGCGCTAATGTATCATTTTCAACCTCCATTAAACAGCGTTTTGCAAGGTCATTTTTTTCATCAAGACTTAATGCTTTTTTGTAGCTTTCAGCAGCATACTTATATAATCCGCTTTTATGCTGTGCGTTTCCGAGTTCTATTAATATTTCCGCATCGTCGGGATTTTTTTCCAGATATTTGGTAAAATTTTCTTGTGCTCTTTTATAATCTTTTAATCCTGCATATGCTTTTCCCATTTTTTTATAAACGCTTATTTCATCGGGATTTTGTGATTTTGCTTCACTGTAATGTTTTAGTGCTTCACCGTATTGATTTTCATTTAACGCTTTATCGCCTTTAATTAATATATCTGTTACATCAGCACCTTTAAATGCTTTGCTTTGTATTACAGGGCATTTAGGGCTGTTTATTACGTATGGTGTAAGTGTTATCAATATTTTTTCCTTTGGTTTTAAAAATTACCTGTTTTTTTAAAACATCAAAATTTAATTAATTGACTTACTATATGTATTTATTACAAAATATTAAACTAAATCAAGTATTCTTTTTACCGCTTCATCAGGTGTTATTGTTTCAACTTCTCCATTTTGTCGGGTTTTAAATTCAACAAGATTATCTTTTATTGTTTTGCCTACTGTTATTCTATAGGGTATTCCGATTAAATCAGCGTCTTTTAATTTAACTCCTGCTCTTTCGGCTCTGTCATCAATTAATACTTCTACATTCTTTTCAAGTAACTTATTATATATTTCTTCGGCAACTTTCATTTGAGTTTCATCCTGGTCGCTTACGGGAACTACTGTTACAAGGTACGGTGCTATTGATTTGGGCCATATAATCCCGTTGTCGTCATGATGTCTTTCAACCGCTGCAGCTGCCGTTCTTGATATTCCTATTCCGTAACAGCCCATTATAAACGGTTTTTCTTGTCCGTCTTTATCCGTAAATGTTGCATTCATTGCTTTGGAATATTTTGTTCCGAGTTTAAATATATTCCCTACTTCAATTCCTTTTGTTACCTTTAATTTTGCTCCACAATCACAGCATAAATCATTTTCTTCTACTAATCTTATATCAGCTGTTTTAACGGGCAGTTCAACATCTATGCCCCAATTTGCACCTGTTAAATGTTTATCTGTTTGATTAATACCGATTACAAAGTTCTTTAATTCAAGCACTGTTTTATCGGCAATGATTTCTACACCCTTTAATCCTTTCGGGCCTATAAATCCTGCAACCGCATTAAAACCGCTGTTCGCCATTATTTCTTCAATTTCGTCATTTCTTGCAATTCTTATTTCATTGCCTTGAAATTCGTTCATTAATTTTGTTTCTTCAACGGTCTTATCACCGCGTATTAACGCTGCTACGTATTTTCCGTCTATTACGTATATTAAACATTTACATATTACGCTCGGCGGAATTTGAAGATAATCCGCAAGCTCTGTAATTGTTGCGGTATTTGGAGTATTTTTTATTTGTGCGCTTGTAAAGCCTCCGTCTGTTTGCGCTTTTTCAAGGTTTGATACTGCGTGGTTTGAATTGGCGCTGTATCCGCATTCACTGCAGTAAAATACATCATTTTCACCCGCATTATTTTCACTGTCTTCGTTTATCAAAACCATAAATTCATGTGATACGCTTCCGCCGATTGCTCCAGAATCTGATTGAACCATTTTTGTTTCCAGTCCGCAGCGTTCAAATATTTTTTTATATGCTTTTGCCATTATTTCATAAGATTTATCAAGTTCCGCTTCATCTGCGTCGAAGCTGTATGCGTCTTTCATTATAAATTCGCGTCCGCGAAGCAGCCCAAATCTTGGTCTTATTTCATCTCTGAATTTTGATTGTATTTGATATAAGTTAATAGGAAGCTGTTTATATGAGCGTATTCCCTCTCTTGCAACCGAGGTTATTACTTCTTCATGGGTAGGTCCGAGGCACATTTCACGGTTATGACGGTCTTTTAACCTCATTAACTCTTTTCCGTATACTTCCCATCTGCCCGATTCAAGCCACAATTCAGACGGCTGTACAAACGGCATTAACAGCTCCTGTGCCCCTGCATTATTCATTTCTTCACGTACTATATTTTCTATTTTATGCAATACTCTTTGCATTAATGGCAGATAATTATATATTCCGTTGGTAAGTTTTCTTATATAGCCTGCTCTAACCAGCAGTTTATGGCTTATTACTTCAGCATCAGACGGGTATTCCCTTAATGTCTGAACAAATAATTTTGACATTCTCATATAAAATTTTCCTTAATATTGTATTTTACTTTACAATATTAACACAAAAATTTTATTTTATTGATGAGCTTTATTTATTGCTTGACGTTCAAGTTCTCTTAATTCTCTTATACAAGAGGGCAGAATTTGCTCAAAACATTCAACAATATCAGGGTCAAACTGTTTTCCCGCTTCTTCTTTTATTTTTGCTAATGCTACAGACGGCACTACTTGATTACGGTATACTTTCGGCGTTACCATTGAATCAAATGCGTCTGCTATTGCTATTATTCTTGAACCTATCGGAATTTCATCACCTTTTTTCCCGTACGGATACCCGTTTCCGTCATAAAATTCATGGTGGTATTTTATTAATTCCACTACATCCTTTAACTGTTTTATATCGTCCAATATTTTTACGCTGTGGTATACGTGTTTTTTTATTTCCGAATATTCTTCCACAGAGAGCTTTTCCACTTTTGCAAGAATATCATCGGAAACACCTATCATTCCGATATCGTGCAATAAACCTGCAAGTTCTATTTTGCCTGTTGTAGTCTCGCTTAAATGCAGTGCTTTTGCCATTTTTACCGCATAAAAAGTTACTCTTCTGCTTCTTCCCAATGTATACGCATCTTTTGCGTCTAACGCTTCAACTATTGCAGTTATTGTTCCCGAAAACAATTCTTTTAAATCATTAATCAAAGCTCCGTTATCGGCTTTTAACTGCCAGTATTCCAGCGCATTTTCAACTGTAAGCGTTAATTCATCGGGATTATACGGCTTTTTTATATAACGATAAATTTTAGCATAGTTAATAGCGTCAATTAATATTCCCGCGTCTGTATATGCCGTTACTAAAAGTCTCATTGTATCGGGTGATATTTCATAAGTTCGTTTTAAAAATTCTACTCCGTCCATTTCCGGCATTTTGTGGTCGGATAATATACACTGAAATTTATCTTGTTTTAATATTTCAAGTGCTTCTAACGGCGAAGTGGATTTAGCTATTTCGTATTTTCCGCGCAGAGTTCTGTATAATAATGCCAAGTTGTCGGGTTCGTCATCTACTATTAATATTCTGTATTTATCCATTACTTACTGCCTCGCTTTCCTGCTTAAGACCTGCCGATAATTGTTCTCTGTCTATTTTTAACGGCAGTGTAATGGTGAATTTCGTTCCTTTATTTTTTTCCGAACTTACTTTTATATCACCTTGATGATTTTTTATAATTTTATGAGTTATTGACATTCCGAGTCCCGTTCCCTGTCCTACGGGTTTTGTTGTAAAGAACGGGTCAAATACTTTTCTTACGGTTTCTTCATCCATTCCTATTCCGTTATCTTCTATTTGTATTATCAAGTTTTGATATGAATTATCTAATTGAACTCTTATCCATATATCACCTTGTTTTTCTATTGCTCCTGCCGCATTATCAAGTATATTCATAAATACTTGATTTAATTGTCCGCCGAATGCTTCTATTTTTGGTATCGGTTCTGTATATTCCTTATGGATTTCAGTTTTATTTTTTAATTTGTTATGAAGTATATTTAATGTTGTTTCTATTTCATGTATAACATCCACATCGGTGATTGCAGCTTCTTCCATTCTTGAGAAACTCTTTAAATCCTGTATTATGTTCTTTGCTCTGTCAGCTCCTTCTTTACAGCTTTTTATTAAGTCGGGCATATCCGTTTTTAAAAATTCAAAGTCAAGTTCTTCTTTTTTCTTTTCAAATGCCGTTCTTTCTTCTTCACTTAATGATTTACTGTTGTTTGTAAAATCATCTATCAACTCTATTAAATCATTTGAATAATTGCTCAAGTGTGTCATATTACCGTAAATAAAGTTTATGGGATTATTTATTTCGTGCATTATCCCTGCTACAAGTTCACCTAATGATTTCATTTTTTCGGAATGCACCATCATTGCCTGTGTGTTTTGCAGTTCCGCATAAGCATTTTTTAATTCTTTAGTTCTGTCCTGCACTTCCACTTCCAATGTTGAATACATTTTTTGCAGTTCATTTACCATTACGTTATATGATTGCACTAACTGATTTAATTCATAATAATTTGTATATTCCAATCTTCCCGATAAATCTCCCTCGCCTATTTTGGAAATTGTTTTTTCCATTATTGACAGAGGTTTTGATATACTCATAGATAAAAGTATTGATATTATTAATGTTAATATCAATATTATCACAGTCAGCTGTATGATGTTATTTTTATATTCAATCATACAGTTGGTGATGAAGTCGCTTTGTTCAATTCCTATATAAAATTTGTATTTAAATTTTTTTATATCAATTATTTTTAATTTATTTAAGTTAAAACCCGGTGCAAATGTCAGTTTGTATTTTATTTCCCTGTTGTTTGCTGATTTTATTAATTCATATTCACAATCTTCAGGCAGTGTTGAATATATGGAGTTCATATTGTTATCAAAAACCTGTATGTATTTAACTATATAACTGCCTGCTAATACTCCGTTTAAATCTTCTTGTAAACCTTTAAAATCTTCTTTGATTAAATGCTGCTGGAATACTTGCAAGTTTGTTAATATATCTGCCGATAATTCGTTTTGCATTCCTCTTATTATATTTCTTGAAAATGTATATAACCCTAATATTACAATGAAAACTATTAAAGTTATTACGGTAATTACGGTTATAAATATTGTGTTTATTTTACCTATGTTTAAATTTCTTTTTACTTTTATTTTTGCAGGATTTCTTTTTGATGAACTTTTTTTCATATTCAACTCTTCTTTTTTCGTTATTTTTTACTTATTTCGATTTTCTATTTGTTTCATAAAACAGTATTGTACTAATGATATTCTGTCATAGTTATTAATGTTAGTAAATCGACCGGAAGATATAAATTTATTTCCGTTTAACTCTATTCTTATGGGTTCAAATGTGCAATTGATTTGTTTTGTTTCAATATCTATATTTAAATTGTATTTTTTTAACAGTTCAATTTGTTCATCTGTCTGCAGTTTTAATCCGCCTGCACTTATATCAATTATGAGCGCATTGTATTTTTTTTCTTCAGCTTCAAGTTGTATTTCTTTGTTTAATTTTATTCTTGAATATTCTCTTCGCTGTAAATACTTATAACTTATGGGAAACCACATTGATATGATATCGTCTTTTACTTCTTTTACTATTGTTTCAAAATACAATTGACCTTTATCAGTCATTGTGAACATTTCTACGGATTCATCAACTTCATATCTGCCTTTATTTTCAAGTTTTATACTGAAAAAATCGTCGTTTACCTCTGTAATTTTACATTTAGTAGCATTATCTATACTTCTTGACAGTATATAAAATTCTTTATCTTTTACAATATTTTCTCTCATTACTTCCCGTTTCTTTTATTTAATTTTATTGATTTTTGATTTTTTTATCAAGTTATTTATATTAATTATTGGTTCCGAGTTGAGTATAAACGTAAGGGCGTGAAAAATATTTATTTGCCGTACGTATTATATCTTGTACGCTTACCGAGTTTATTAACTGCGGATATCTGTTTAAAAATGTATAATCTCTGCCCGTTATTTCAAGTGAATTCATTACGGAAGCCTTATCCATATTTGTTTCCATTGATATAACAAAGTTTCCGAGCAATTTGTCTTTTGCTTCAGATAGTTCTTTATCCGTTACGAATTCTTTTTTTAATCTTTGAATTTCGTTGAGCATTCCCTCTTTTGCACGCAGCGCTGTATTTGGATTTGTGGCTATATATATTGCAAATGCACCTTTATTTGTGTTCGCAGAAAAAGTAGAACCTACTTGATATGCAAGTCCGTTATTATCTCTTAAATTAGTGAACAGTCTTGAACTCATCCCCGAACCGAGTATCGAATCTATTACCTGCAGTGATGCCCAGTCCTTTTCATTTAATACTCCGTCTGTTAACCAGCCGTATATAAGCCATTCGGCTTGAGAGTCTTTTTTTATCTTTACCGTTTTATTTGCACTTAACGGCTTATATTTATATGAATATTTTGTTAAATCTATTTTTGCCGTTCCGTCATTTTTTAAAAGTTTTGAAAAATAATTTATATAATCTTGTTCGTTTACATTTCCGTTTATTGTTATTACTGTATTTTGAGCGGGAAACAAATTTCTATAGTATTGTTCAATATCTTCCTTATTAATTGCAGGAATTGTTTTTTCTAAAATCTTGCCTGTGTTTCCGTAAGGAGTTCCTGCCCATAATGCAGTTTTAAATTCATCAAAAACCAATGACTCCGGTAAATTTTTTCTGCTTTTTATTGAATACAGCCTGTCTTTTTTTACCGTCTCAACATCATAAGCATTTATTGACGCATTAATTGCAGCTTCTTTAAATATATCAAGTGCTAAATCTTTTTCATTTTTTGTAAATTTTGTTATTAAGCTGAAAGAATCTCCCGACGCTGAGGGTATTAATTTTATTCCGTTTTCTTCAAGCAGTTGAGATAATTCTTGGCTTTTATATTTATTTGTTCCTTTTAATATTGTATCTGCAGTTATTGCTGCTATTCCGGGAGTTTTTTCTAAATTGTTTCCGCCTCGTGATGCCATTTCCATTGCTATAATATCATTTGTGCTGTTTTTTGTAATTACAAGTATTGCTCCGTTTTCAAGCTGATATTTTGTCGTGGTATCATTTTGACTTATTACTTTTGCGTTATAATTTGTTTTTTCTTCACAATTTTGCTTCGCCGGCTGTAATTGTTCTTTTTCGGGTGAAACAATTGAAATTACCGAAAAATTTGGTTCTAAATAAGTTTTTGCAGCTCGTTTAACATCTTCTGATGTCACTTTATTTATATTGTTTATATAATTTTTATAAAATTCGCTATCTCCCGTAATTGTAACGGTGTAGCCTATTTCACCCGCAATATTGGATATTGATTCTCTTGAATAATAAGTATCGCGTTCTATTATATTTTTTGCTCTGTTTAATTCATCTTCGGTTATTCCGTTTCTTTTAATTTCTTCTATTTCATTGAAAATAGCTTCCTTTAATCTTGTCATATCGTTAGTAAGATAATTTGCCGAAATGTAAAAAATGGAATCATCTTTAGAAGATGAATGGGTTGCCGATATTGAATGTACAAGCTGCTTTTTTTCTTTTATATTCTGATATAATCTTGATGATTTTCCGTCACCTAAAATTGTTGCAAGTATATCAAGCGCGTAAGAGTCTTTGCTGTCAACTTCTTGACATCCTTTAAATCCGATTAATATGTATCCTGTTTCAACATTAAGTTTTTCTTTTTTTTCAATTTGGGCAACAGGTTTTTTATCCGCTTTATATACCGGCATTTTTGTTCTTTCGGTATTGTCTTGAGGTTTATTAAATTTTTCTTTTACCGACGAGAGCGCTTTTTGAGTATCTATATCACCTATTATTACCGTTGTCATATTCTGCGGAGTATACCATTTATTGTAAAAATCAAGTATTTGTTCTCTTGAAATAGTTTCTATAACTTCTTTTGTCCCTATTACATCACGTTTATAAGGATGATTTTTATAAAATCCCTGTATCATATTTCTGTATAAAACGGTTGTCGGGCGGTCGTTATTTTTTGCTATTTCTTCAATTACAACTTTTCTTTCTTTTTCAAGCTCTTTTCTCGGGATTAAAGGATTTAAAAGCATATCAGAGTGCAGGTCAAGTGCTAAATCAAAGTATTGCGAGGGTATTAAAATGTAATAATGAGTAAAATCTTTGCTTGTAGCCGCATTTGTTATCGCACCTTTGGACTCTAATATCCTGTCAAACTCTTTTACCGGATGTTTAGGCGTTCCTTTAAAAAATAAATGCTCTAAAAAATGTGCAACTCCGTTATTTTCATCTGTTTCATTTATAGAACCCGTTTTTATCCAGGTGTCAATTATTACTATGGGATTGTCGTGTACTTCTTTTATTATTACTTTCTGTCCGTTATCAAGATTGAATGCCGAATAATCAGCAGCATAACATATTATTCCTATAAAAATAAAAGCAACTGTAAAAAATATTTTTTTCATAGTATATCCTCAAAAATCCCCTAATGATTTATATAATACAATAAATTTTGTTAACTTGCCATATCCAAAAAGGTAATATTTACCTGTTTTTTAATATATTATTATAAAATTCAAATCTCTATTTTTATTAAATTTTTATTATATGTTAATATAAAACTATGATAACAGAAAAAGAAAAAATGCTCCGCGGTGAATTGTATGACGCCAATTATGATAAGTCCTTAATACAAGAAAGGACTAAATGCAAAACTTTGTGTTTTCAATACAATACCATTTCACCCGAAAAGACAGAGGAAAGAAAAGAATTAATAAAAAAAATTATAGGAAAAACAAAAGGTGAATTTTTAATTGAACAGCCTTTTATGTGTGATTACGGCTATAATATTGAACTCGGTAAAAATTTTTATTCAAATCATAATCTGATAATTTTAGACTGCGCAAAAGTAACTTTTGGAGATAATGTTTTTATCGCGCCTAATTGCGGGTTTTATGCCGCAGGTCATCCTCTTGATTATGAAACAAGAAATAAAGGTCTTGAATATGCTAAACCGATTACGGTCGGAAATAACGTCTGGATTGGTGGAAATGTTGTTGTTTTGGGCGGTGTAACTATAGGAAATAATGTGGTTATAGGTGCAGGCTCCGTTGTAACAAAAGATATTCCCGATAACACCCTTGCTTACGGAGTCCCAGCAAAAAAAATAAAAGAACTTTGATTGTGTTAGTAAGCCCGACTGAAAATTGCACTTTATTTTTGCAATGTTAAAAAACAAAAAAAATTATTGTTTGCTAAAAATATGAAACAATAAAAAAATTGTTAAAAAAGTACTACGCGCGTGTTATTATCGATGAGCCTAAGGATTACATTGAGACGGTAAATAAAGAAGCGACAATGGCATAGCCGATGTTGTTATAAATGTTGCGAGGATATATTATTTTTGGCCGTTCATATATTCTAAGGTCAAAAATTCCAATAAATTAATATTAGTTTTTCCGTCCTCTATTGCTTTAATTATAAATTCTCTGTCCTTGTCTGTTTTAAGATTCTGCATAATTTCGTGTATTTTTTCTTTAGAGTTAGTTATATCGCTAAGCATTTTATATAATTTTATCCCCATTGGAGTATTAATAAGTTTTTCTGTTTGTTCCGCCGTACTAACATCACAACACCAAGTACCTTTTGTATATTTTTTGAATAATTCAGCCAGTCCTATTGCTTTTGCTTCCGTTGAAAGAGCTACTATTTTAAAATTTTGATTGTTAAATCCTATAGCTTCATTTTTTCCGTGCAGAACAGTAACTTTTTTGTAGTTGTGTTGTTCAAGTGTATCAATTAAATTAAAATCACTACAGGAAGCAAGATTAAAATCTATAAGTTTATTTAATTCAAGATTATTAATACCGAAATTTAAACATCTTGCCAATATTGCTTTAAATCCGTAAGTTTCACCATCCATTAACCAATGAATGAAAAATGAACAGTTTATTTTATTAAAAAATTCGGTAAAATCCGTTAATAATAACTTTTCTGCTTCCATTAAGGAATTTCCTTTTTGGATATAATTATCCAAAGAAAAAGAGTGCATTTCCTCTGTTTTAATATTATAAACAGAAATACAGCAAATGCTTGGTGCTATTGCCCCGCCGTTATAAAATCCGCTGCAGGAATAATGTATTGAATAAATATTTTGTTTTTTGTTCATATTATTGTCTCCATATTATAAGGATAAAGTATCTATATGACAAAAACGGTCGTTATGGTAAAATAATTTAAAAAGGAGTTTTTATGGAAGAAAAACCGAGATATTCAAGAGTATCCGATATTTTGGATTTAGCTGTTTATATGTCGTCAAAACCCTTGGGTATAACAATTAATGAAATCGCTCAAAGATATAATGTTTCTCGCCGTACTGCAGAACGTATGCGGGATAGTCTTACTTGTATTTTTTCACAAGTGGATGAAATTGAAACTAAAGACACTCAAAAACATTGGGGATTTATTAATTATTCAATCAGTCAATTAGTTTCATTTACACCTAAAGAAATAGCAAATATTGAACAATGTCAAAGAAGAACAACTAACAAAGAAATGAAAGAAGAACTTTCTAAAACAATAGAAAAAATAAAGTCTTTAAACCGTAAATGTTTAGTAAGTACCGAAAATAATATTGAAATGATTATGCAGACTGAAGGTTATGCCATAAGGCAAATGCCTCAATATAAAATAAATTTGCAAATACTTGAAGTTATAAGAGAAGCGCTTCATCAATCTAAAAAAGTTACCGGCATTTATCATGATAAAAAGAGGACTATTGAGCCTTTGGGTATGATTTATGGAGAAAAAATATATTTAATCGCAAAAGAAAAATCAAAAGGCGGAGAAATATATAATTATCTTTTGCACAAATTTAAAGATTTAAAATTGACTAATGAAACTTTTGATAAAGGAAACTTTAATCTTCAAGAATATTTAAGCCGGTCTTTTGGCGTTTATCACGGTAAAATTCTAAATGTAAAATTATCATTTTCAAAAGAATTAGCCCAAGAGGCTTCACAATTTAATTTTCATCCGACGCAAAAAATAATTAATGAAAAAGACGGTACTCTAACCGTAACATTTAAAGCCTCAGGAGATAAAGAAATAATGTGGCATATTTTTAAATGGGGAAGCGCCTGCAAAATTATTTCGCCTAAAGTTTTGAAAGATGAGTATAAAAAATATCTTAAAGATGTTATGAGAAATTATTAATAACTTTTATTTATAGCTTCCTATTTTTCTGCCGTACTTGTCGTACTGCGTTATTGTGCCGGACGAATCTTTTTTAAAACTGCCTGTTTTTTGTCCGTACTTATCATAAGAGGTTGTTACTCCGTTTGAGTCGGTTTTAAATGAACCTGTTTTTACTCCGTATTTATCATATTGAGTGGTGGTAGAACCTGTTGTCTTGTAGCTGCCCGTTTTCTGTCCGTATCTGTCGTAAGAATTATATCCCGAGGGCGTCTGCCTGTATGAACCTGTTTTAGCGCCATATCTGTCATATTGATTTATGGTCGAACCGTTTTGCCGAAAAGACCCCGTCTTTTGTCCGTACATGTCATAAGAATTTGTATCACACCACCCGTAATTTGCTGTTAAAAATAAAATAAATATAATTAATAAAAGTTTTTTCATCCGATGTACCTCAAATTTATTATATTAAATCAATTTGTTTTTTTATCCATTCCATAATTATGGAAACAAGATATTCCTGTTCTTTTTGAGTCAGTTCTCTGCCTTTTGGGATTTTATGCCACTTTTCTATACAATTACGGCAGCATGTTGCAGTTGCATGTTGTGCGATGAAAACGGGGTGACCTCTCATCGGTGTTTGCTTTCCGTCATTAACAGGTTCTGCCGGTGCTACTCTATCTCTTATAAAATCGCAGGCATGAGAATATATTTTATCTAAACCTTTTTCGTTGATATATTCAAGTTCTTTTTTTCTCAGTTTAAATTTTGCTCTGAATTTTGATTTATTAAGTCTGTCTAAAATATTCATACTAATTTATTTTATCAGTGAATTTGTTACTTATCAAATTACATAATTCAGCTAAATATTTTAAATATTTAGTTTGTTCTCAAAGTTCTAAAAATTTACAATTGTAATTAAATTAATTAATAAAGGAAATATTTGTATGAAAAATAACTTTATTATTATATACACTCTTATAAAGAATAATTAATGGAAAATATTACATTTAAAAGTTCTCAAAATACAAATTTTGTATTTAATAATAAATACAATAATATGCAATGCGGTAAAACTCCAAAGAAACAATTATTAAAGGATACTGCAGAATTCTCAAGCAAACAAAAAAAGGAAAAAATTGATTATTCAACAGATGACGGGAAAATTTCGTTTTCAGATAAAATAAAAAATTTTGCAAAAGGAATAATAAGCCCGATAACAACATTATTTTCATCACCCAAAAATTTTGTGATGGGTGTGGGAATAATTGCTGCCGGTAGTGCATTAATGATAGCTACAGGCGGAGCATTGGCACCGGTTCTGGTTGGTCTCGGACTGGCAGGCGGAACTGTACAATTAGGTATAAGCATATATAAAGCAAGTAAAGCGACTACTGATGAAGAAGCAAAAAATGCTTGGCAGGGGATAGGCTCGGGAACAAGCAATATTGCATTGTCCGTAACAGGTGCAAAAGCATCTTTAAAGGCAGCAGGTGTTGATACTTCAAATATGAATTGTTTAAAAGCAACAGTTGAATGTTTTAAACAAATCCCGTTAAGCATTAAAAATTCAGTTAATGCATTTACATCGGGTCAAGCGTTAACAAATATTAAAAATGCTTTTAATATAAAGCCAAAATCAAACTCGGAAAAACTTACACCTGAAGAGATTAAGGCAGAAGCGGAATCAAGAATTAGAAAAGAAAATACCATAGCAGAAAATTGCAGAAAAAACGATCAAGCTATTCAAGAAATGCAAAATCCGAGTTCTACATCTGCCGAATTGCAAGCACATCCCGAACTCCAAAATGAACATGGAGGATATAGTGCAGAGGCTTCAGCAAGATTTTTTGAAGAAAACGGTTTAACAGAAACAGAGATTAAACTTAATCAGAAATTAGAAAGTTTTAGAGCCAAAATTGACGCAGGGACTATACATTTTCACGATGATGAACTTGCCGTTAAAGCATACGATGAATTGCTGAGCAAAGGATATGATGTTGATCAGATAATAAGCCATTATACCGATGATATTAAGACTATACAAAAAATAGAAAATCATGACCTTAAAATTTCAACTATCAATGATACTCTGAAAGGAAAAGGAATTAAAGGATTTCATGTAAAAGAAGGTTATGATGCATTATTTGAAGAAGCGGCAAGAACTTCCGGCAATGAAAATAATGCAAAACCCATAGTTGAAAGTTTCTTGGCAGAAGATTCCAAAGGAAATTTTAAACACAGTACAATAACAGTTTCCAATAGTCCGGATTTAGATCGCTCAATAGTTATAGATGTAAAAAGAAATTCCGTCGGATGCGAAGATACATCATTAATAATAACAAGAGAAACTGATTCTACTGTAAGTTTTCATCATATTTGTCAGGATGGAACAATTGAACAAATTGGTGTAAAAACATTAGTTAATTCTAAAGAACTTGAAAATGTATTCTCGATTTTGAAACAAAAAGGAATTACAGTTTGTCGAGGTGCTAACATGGGTGAGCTGACTAACGGATTTATTTTTGAATACAACGGGCAATATTATCATGGTCAAATAAGTAAAACGACAACTATAGTAACTTCTATATTTCCGATAACTAAAGAAGCAGCGAAGCAAAAAAAATTTATTTTAGACTTAGTACCAATAATAGAATAAAAGGAATATAATATGATAAACGGAATTAATCTAAATAATACTCAAAACAATATAGGATTTAAGAATAATCCTAAATCTCCAATATATTTTAGCTCGCAAAAGGATGAATTTGTAAGGAGTAAAGAAATGCCACAATCTGATGAAAAAGATACAGCTAATGCAATAGAATTTTTAAGCGGTGTCGACTTTGAACAATTAGCGTCTAAATTAATAAAAAATGATAATTGGAATAACGGTTCCGATATTGTCGGATTTAATAAAAGAAAAGGAAATGTTGTTAGTGTAATGCTTGATTTATATAATTTTCAAGATGGTGAAAATAAACAAATGACACTTCCTAATATAGAGTTTTTAAGTATCTTAGAACAGGTTAAAAACAGTTGCTTAAAACAAAATCCTGATAAAAAAGATTTGTTTGAAAGTCTTTACATTGAATTAAGCAAAATATTAAAGTAAATAAATAAATTAATTAATTTACTTTCTTATAATTATATTGCGGTTTAATTTGCTCAATTATATCCACTGCGGGAACTATTGTTTCTTTTATTTCATCAGAATTTTTATATGCACCCGGTGCTTCATCAATTGTTTTTTCACAAACGGAAGTGGTATAAATTCCTTGCATATCTTGTTGATAACTTGCCAAATTAATTAATTCTTTTGCCATAGTTCGCGAGATTTTTCTGCCTGCTCCATGAGGAGCCGAATTATTCCAATCGGGATTTCCTTTTCCTGTTGCAATCAAGGCTCCATCTTTCATATTTAACGGGATAATTACTTTTTCACCTTCGTGTGCACTTATTGAGCCTTTTCTTATAATGTTATCTTCTGCAATATAGTTATGAACACTTTCAAAAGATGATTTTTCACTCCAATTCATAGCTTTTAATATTGTGTCAGCAATAATTCTTCTGTTTAATCGTGCATAATTCTGCGCCAGCCTCATATCTTCAAAATATTGCTTTGCTTCATCACCTGTTAAGTAGGATAATGCTTTAATTGTATATGGATTTTGCCTGTTTGCAATATTATTGTGATAATTGAAAACAGCTTGTCCAAAACCTCTTGAACCGCTGTGTATTACTAAAAAGAGTCTTCCGTCTTGACTTTTATCTACTTCAATAAAATGATTGCCGCCGCCTAATGTTCCTAAATCCGATATCATCTTCTTTTCAGATGTGTTTAAAAGCCTTGTTGAAATGTGTTTCAGACTTTCTGTAATTGCAGACAAAAGACTTTTCTTTTCCTCAGACATTGCTGAGTATGTAGGAACAATTTTATTATTAATTATATAATCAAGTTTTTTGTAATCTATATCTTGTCCGTTAGTGTCTATCTCACAACATAACATTCCGCAGCCGATGTCACCGCCAATTATTCCCGGTATTATTTCGCCTTTTATTCCTATCGGAGAAGTAAAACCTACTAATGATGCTTTGCATACATGGCTATCCGGCATAATTCTGACAGGTAAATCCTTAAATACAGGATGAGAACATATAGTTTTTATCTGTTCCATTAAAGTTGCATCGGGATTTTTTGCAAATACTTTAGCTTTTGTTTGTGAACCTTCTATTTCAATTACATCTTGATTTAACCGTCCTTTAAATCCTAATTTTGAACTATGATTATTTTTCGGACTTAAAAATCGGTCATTTGATTTATTATTAATTGATAAGGGAGGTAATTTCATATTTGCTCTTTTTTTTACTAAAAGAATTGTCAATAAATAAAATTGCTAAATTTGCCGCAATATACTTTAAAAAAATTAATATTATTTTAGTTTTTCATATCGGGTAATTTTATATAGTAGTACAGTTTTTAAATACAGGAATTGGCATTAAATTATCTTTATTTTTTTGAATGTATTTATAAATTAATCTGGAATATTCAATATTATCGTTAGTTACAAATTTTTCATTAGCACCTGACTTAACAGGTTGCTGTGTAGTTAAGAGTTATCCCTCGTACACTCTTTATTAGCAAAATATTTAATTTATATATTAATCGTCATAATCGCCATAAGCAAGAAATAATATTAAAATAATAAGCCAAAGTGGCATAAATACCTCCTTATATTTTTTATTACATTATTATTTTAAAATACAGGTATGTCAAAAATGGACGTAAGAGTATGAATAATATATTTCGTAAGATAAGAACACATTTTACTTTTTTGAATACGGTTTTAAAATATAAAACATCAACACGGCGAATCATCATATCAACATACGTGAGTTGAGAAATATTGTGAAACGTATAAAAAACAGTCAATGTTCGGATGTGAACTGCAAATGTCACAAACATTATAATCACCGAATCTTTCCACAACGGCAAAATGACTAATTTCATGATAGTATAAATATAGAAGTGATGAAAAAATAAAGGGATTAGAATGGCTGAAAATTTAACGATTTTAGATAATTCGGAAAATAAAAAAGTAGTTAATTTCATAAAAGATAAAATTGATATTAATTATAAAGAGGGCAAAAAATCAAATTTAAACATAGTATCTGCTTATTTTACTATTTATGCTTTTAATAAATTAAAAGAAGAATTAACCCAAAAAGTTTCACGCACAAACTTCATATTAGGCGAACCCTCATCCTTTGAAAATCTCGGATTAAAAGACAAAAGACTTAAAGTATTTAAAATTCAAGATGAAAATATATCATTAGAAAAAGCCATTAATCAAAATGCCATAGCAAAAGAATGTTATAGCTGGTTAAAATCTTCCAATGTGCAAATAAGAACTGCTCCTAAAAAAGAAAATCATAAAACCTTGATTCATGGCAAAATGTATTACATTGAACAAGAAAATAATCCTCGTGTTGTTGATGCCGTAATTGGAAGTTCTAATTTTACAAGTAATGGTCTTGGAATAAATGAATGCTCAAACTATGAATTAAATACAATTTTAGACAGTAAACAGGGCATAAAAGAACTAAAAGAATGGTTTAACGACTTATGGGAAAATAATACGGAAGATGCCAAAAGAGAAATTTTAAAATACATTGAAACTTTATATAAAGAAAATTCTCCGGAATTAGTTTATATGAAAACATTGTATGAAATTTTTTCGGGAGAAATAGATAAAAATTTCGTAAATGTTGAAACTAATAAAAAGTTTGCAGATACAATGTTATGGAAAGACAAATTATTTCAATTTCAAAAAGATGCCGTCAATTCAATAGTTAAAAAACTTGAAATGTTTAACGGTTGTATTTTGGCGGATAGTGTCGGGTTGGGTAAAACATATACGGCTCTTGGTGTTATTCAATATTATATATGTACAAAACGACCAAATATATTGGTTTTAGCACCAAAAAGACTTGAAAACAACTGGAAACGATATACTGATAAAAATATTGATAATCCATTTAAAGAAGACGGTTTAAAAATTCATTTTAAAACCCATACGGACTTAACCTCTCAAAATGAAAATAACAAGACTTTTGACTGGGGTGATTTTGACCTTGTTGTAATTGATGAATCACACAATTTTAGAAATGCAACAGGAAGCAAAACAGATGAAAACGGCAATATAATTAAACAAAGTCGTTATGACAAGTTGATGAACGATATTATCAAAAACGGATTAAGACAACCAAAAGTGCTTTTATTGTCTGCAACACCTGTAAATACATCCTTGACTGATTTAAAAAATCAAATAAGACTCATTGATCTTGATGATGATCATGCTTTTAGAGATAACTTAGATATTCCAAGTGTTAGCGGTTTAATCAAAGTAGCAAATAGAAAATATATTGAATGGGCTAAAAGTAAATATAGAAATAAAGATGAACTATTAGAAAAATTAGATGCTAAATTTGTTAATCTTTTATCTAATTTGACAATTTCTCGTTCTCGAAAACAAATTAAAAACTACTATCAATCTGATGATTTAATGAACAAAATACCTAAAAGAAAGAAACCAATGTCAATATATAAAGATATTGATTTAAAGGGTGAATTTCCGACTTATGAAAAACTAAACGATGAGATTGAAGAATATTCGCTTTCATTATACAAACCTACAAAATTTGTTATAAGAAATAAAGAAAAATACAATAAAAAAGGTCGTTCAACAATGACACAGGAGCACAGAGAAGATTATTTAATCGGAATGATGAAAATAGGTTTCTTAAAAAGATTAGAAAGTTCAATCGCTTCCTTTACTTTGTCTATGGAACATATTTTAAATAATATAGATAAAAGACTTGCACAAATTGAAATGTGTGAAAAATTAAAAGACAATTTTATTTTAGAATATAAAAATGATGAACCAACATACATATACGAAGATGATGAAGAAAATGAAATTGATTATACTGTTGGTAAAAAATTAGTTTTTGATATTAGAGATTTAGACACAAACGCTTGGAAAGAAGCATTAAGAAAAGACAGAAAACAAATTGAAAAAATTTATAATATGGCATTAACTGTAACTGCTGACAGAGATGCAAAACTTAAAGAATTAAAAGATTTAATTGAGTACAAATCAAAACAAGACAATAAAAAACTTATAGTTTTTGCTTCTTATAGTGATACGGCTGAGTATTTGTACCGGGAATTAAAGGAATATGTCCATAATACATTAGGTTTGAATATTGCCCTTGTAACAGGTAACTGTAATAAAACAACTTATGGAACAGAAAAATTTGATACAATTTTGGAAAATTTTGCACCCGAAGCGAAATTAGATGATTTTAACAGACCCGCAAACGAACAAATTGATATTCTAATATGTACGGATTGCATTTCAGAAGGTCAAAATTTACAAGACTGTGATACGGTTGTTAATTATGATATACATTGGAATCCTGTTCGTTTAATTCAAAGGTTTGGTCGTATTGACAGAATTGGAAGTAATAACAAAGAAATTCAAATGATAAGTTTCTGGCCTACAAAGGATTTGGAACATTATATTAAATTGCAATATCGTGTTGAAGCAAGAATGGCACTTGCAGACCAAACCACCACAACGGATGATAACATTTTGGAAGAACAAGATTTAGAATTTGCAGAAAAAAATGAGTTATCATTCAGAGAAAAGCAAATAAAAAAACTTATGGCGGAAGAACCTTTGGAAGATATCGAAGATTCAAACGAAGATTTTACATTATCTGATTTTTCAATGGAAGATTTCCATACTGATTTAATGTCATATACAAAATTTCAAAATGATAAATTGGAACAATTGCCGTTCGGTTTAAATGCAATAATACCAAATAAATTTATGGATAAATCTGAAAATATTTGTACTTTGCCGGCGGGTATAATTTTCTGTTTGAAACAAAAACATTCATCAGAAGATAACAAGAGAGTTAACAAATTTCAACCATATTATTTGGTTTATATTAAAAATGACGGAACTATGTATTTATCTTATGAAAAAGGTAAACGCATACTTGATATTTATAGAACACTTTGTTTGGGTAAAGATGTTCCATATCAAGAATTATGCGATGAGTTTAATCAAAAATTAGATGTAGAGAATGGTTTGGAAATATGTAATCAACTATTAAAAACGTCAGTTAATGAGATTACAAAATCATATCAAAAAGATATAGTTAAAAATGTCTTTGCTCGTGGTGCTTTTATTCCGACAATGGAAGAGCAGGTAAAATGTGAAGATGATTTTGAATTGGTCAGTTGGTTAATAATTAAAGAGTAAGAAAATGTCGGTTAAGAATGGAATTATGCATTAATAATATGGAAGATATAATAAAAAAGTTAGGCAGTTATAAGGCAGACTTAAAATCTGATGCTTTAAAATTATTTGAAAGTCTTGGATATACAACTGAAAGAAGACTTGAGGGATTAGATTCGCCTGCTGATTTTATAAAGGCTTGTCCGCAAATAAATAAGGTAAAAGCACATTGGTCTGAATGGGATCAGTTTCATTTTTTATTTCAATTTACTACAGAGGATTTGAATAAAGTTTTACGCAATAAACATATTGCACAAGTAAAATCATCCAATCAAGCATATATGTATTTTGCTATGAAACTAAAAACAAGTATTTGTGCAGATACAGTGATTAAGCAAATATCCGCAGAAATTAACAAACAATTAACTTGTCCAAGTATTATTTTAATGCAGTTTGGCAAATATTTATGTTTTGTATTCACAGAACACCGTATAAATAAAAACGATAGCGAAAAAGATGTTTTAGAAAGTATAAACATTTTAAGACTAACACCTACTAATTTTACCGAAGAACAATTTGATATCTTGAATAAAGTATTTAATATTGAATATGTATACGGCAAAAAACAACAAATAAAGAATGTTGATGTTAAACCAAAAGAACAAGAACAACAAATAAAAATACCTTTAAATACAACACCTGAAAAAAATAAAATTGGTGTGCAAGAAAAATCTGTTGTTCAATCGATAATACAAAAAGAAGAAAAACCACAAGAAAAAAGTAAACCAATTAAAAATGAACCCGCTATTGAAAAAAAAGAAGATTCAATACAAGGACAAAACTCAAATTCAACAGACGATTTAGAAGATTATTCATTTACCGTTAATTATTCAAGTATCAGGGAAAATGATATTGAAGATGATTTTGACGATTATGAGGACTATAACGAACAATACTATAATGATGACGTTGGTATTGAAAAATTTGAGCAAAATTTCAAAGACATTATTTCTAAATATTCAAGTCGTGATGTTGCCCGAAATCAAGAATTATTAGAAAGATTACCTATTGATGATCCTGTTTATTGGTATCTTAATATGATTGGACGAATAAAATTATTATCTTCTACCCAAGAAAAGGAACTTGCAAAAAAATCTGCCGAGGGCGGATATATTGCGAAAATAGCAAGAAGAAAACTTGTAATGGCAAATTTAAGACTTGTTGTTAGTATTGCAAAGAAATATATTTATAGAAATGGTTTATCTTTTTTAGATATTATTCAAGAGGGTAATATAGGGTTATTTAAAGCCGCTGAAAAATTTGATTATACAATGGGTTATAGATTTTCAACTTATGCAACTTGGTGGATAAGACAATCAATTAGTCGCGGAATAGTTGACCAAGGAAAAATTATCCGTTATCCTGTTCATTATAAAGAATTTGTCGGTAAAGTATTCAAATATGTAAAATTAAATCAAAATGCCACTTACGATGAAATTGCAAAGTATATGTCTCAAAATAATACTAAAGGACACAAATACACCGCAAAACAAATTGAAAAAGTTTTTAATTCTCCCAGATGCATTTTAGGGCTTGAATATTATTATGAAAATCCCGAAAGTATAATTTGGCAAAACGAAAAAGAAAAATTCATATACAATTTTGATGATGAACATTTTACCTCTGGTACACCTTTTGAGCAATTAGATATTTTCGACATAAGGGATTATACGGAGGCTGATAACATACGAACTGTTTTGAATAATAGATTGACCCCAAAAGAAAAAGATGTAATATATTTAAGATTTGGACTTGCTGATGGCAGGGAAAGAACTTTAGAAGAAATTGGCAAAATGTTCGGAGTATCAAGAGAAAGAATCCGCCAAATTGAAGTAAAAGCAAAGACAAAACTTAAAAATTATATTAATCAAAAACCTTTAAAATACAAAAGAACACCTACTAATATTCAAAATAACAATGATGTTGTTATAAATGAATCTGATAATATAAAAAATGAAGAAAATATAATAAACAATAATGAAAGTATAATTGAAGAAGAAAAATCAACTTTCAGAAAATCTCAAGATATTTTAAAAGATATGGAAGAAATGTTTGAAAATCATGAGGATGAAAATCTTTTTAAAAGTTCGGAACAAGGAGAAAATAAATCAGTAAATTCATCAGATAATAGTGAAAATACTATTGAAGAAACAGAACAAGATGATGAAAATACTGAAACTCAAGAAAATATCGAAGAAAATTTTATAGAAGAAATAGAGCCAAAAAAACTTTTAAAAAATACATCATTAAAAGATAAAACTGTTTATTCATTAGAAGAAATAGGTATCTTGACAATAGATGATATTGATAATATTGATTTACAACAATTAAAAATAAATTTTGATATTTTACCCTCTGTAATAGAAGATTTAATTAAATTTATGAATTCAAACGATATTCAATTTAAAAACAAAGATTTAACCAAAACAGGGTTATACAATTATGATTTAAGTCCAAATATTAAATCTGCACTTTATTCAAATGGGGTATTCTATATAGAAGATTTAGCAGAAATAAATATTATAGATGTAAAAAGAACAAAGGGGGTCGGTACGTGTTTACTTGATGAATTATTAGACTTTTTAACAGCCAATAATATTCCTTATTCTCCAAAAAATGAAAGCAATTCTCAAAGACTAAAAAATACAAATTTGTCTTTGGGAGCAAAAAATGTATTATATGACCGGGGAATATTTTATTTAGAAGATTTGTTGAACAATGATATTGAAGAAATTATTAAAAAATACAGAATAATTCCGTCTATTGCACAGGAAATTAGGGAATTTTTGGTATCTTATAGAATAGATAAATCCGAACAAAAACTTGAAGAAGAAATGCAACAGAATAAAGAAGTTGAAGACAAAGAACATAAAAAAGGATTTTGTTTTAGTCTTAAAAATATAAAAAATTTTTTTTCAAGATTTGATAAATAATATTAGTAAATAATGCAATATCAGTTCTTCATTCATACAATTAGTATTTAATTCAAAATTCAAAATGGACACAGAGTGGACATGGCTCATAGCTAAAAATCCTAAAATACTTATGAAATAAAGGAAAAAAGAAATAGCTGGGGATACTTAAATCGTAGCTGAGCAAAGCGAAGCGTACGAGAGAAGTATGCGCAGGCTTTTGTAAAATTCAAGCACGGAAGTGCGTAGAATTTAAAAAGAC